>JBJKSP010000364.1:0-20949 GCA_046703865.1 Thiobacillaceae bacterium | reverse complement strand
GGGGGGGGGGTGCCTCATGCGGGCACCATGGCCCCAGGCAGAACCGGGGCGTGAGGATGCCGCCGCCCAAGGCGACATGGACCTGCTCAAGGCGCTCACCAACGCCTGTCGCAACCTGCGCGGCGAGATGAACCTCTCGCCCGCCCAGAAGGTCCCCCTGATCGTTCAGGGGGACGCCGGGCGCATGGCCCGGCTCGCAGCTTACGTGCAGGCCCTGGCGCGCCTGTCCGAGGTGAAGACCGTGGATGTGCTGCCGGATACCGATGCCCCCGTGGCGGTGGAGGGGGAATGGCATCTGATGCTCAGGGTGGAGGTGGACCGGGGCGCGGAGATCGCGCGCCTGGACAAGGAGCTCGCCCGGCTGACCGGTGAGATCCAGAAGGCCCGGACCAAGCTTGCGAACCCCAACTTTACGGACAAGGCCCCCCCGGCGGTGGTGGAGCAGGAGAAGAGGCGTCTGGCGGAATTCGCTGCCACCCTGGACAAGGTACAGGCCCAGCGGGCCCGCCTGGATTGAGTGAGGGCCTGTTAACACTAATTTCACCCATGCGTTGCCACGAAAATGCGATGGATGCGAGGCGCGAAGCGCGGCGAATGGTTGTTCCATTCGCAAGCTTTACAACGTGGCAGACGCGCATTTGTCGTGGCAACCCCCAGGTTAATTTGTTTGAAGGGGGACGGGGGCGATTTGGGCGCCCCCCTTTGTCGCAATCCGCTTGCAGTGGCTGGCACTGCGGCGCGTCTTGCTTCGCGGGCTGCATCCCAAAGCGCCCCCGTCGCATGCGCGCAATTAGTGTTAACAGGTCCTAGACACTCAGAACAAGAGGGCCGCCCCGCAGTTGGCTTCGTCCCCGTTTTCCTTCCACCGGCCGGTGTGAGGGTCGTAGCACCTTGAATCGACGGGTGCGCCACCGCCGCCGTTGAAGCCGCTGAACCGGAATTTTCCCGTGGTGGCCCGGCCGTCGTCGATCTTCCGGTCGATCTCCGCCAGCACCCGGGCCGGTACCTGATTGCCGGTTTTCAGGTTAAGGTGGGGTACGCCGTCCGAGTCGGCATAGTCTGCGTCGGACTGCAACTGGAGCATGGCGTGGTATGGGTTGCAGGGCCATTTTCCCTTCGGGTCGGGCAGGCTGGTGGTGGTCTGATAATCACCCGGGATCAGCTTGGCATGGGACAGATGCACCCAGAGCAGGAGGGTCTCCCGCGCCGCGGGCGTGTCCCGAACCACGCCGTCGCCATTGCCGCCCACGCTGGCATTGGCGATCCCCGGGAGCTCCTTGTAGGCCCGGGCGCCGGGATAATCCCCGGGAACGCCGCCGTATCTTTCCTGGAAGTTGTGGTAGGCCGACTGGATGGTTTTCAGCTGTGTGACCATGTCGTCGACCCGGTCGTGTTCGATCAACTCCTGGCCCTTCAGCATGCCACCCAGCAGAAGCCCGATGACCACCAGGAGTATGGCCAGCTCGATGAGGGTAAATCCGACAGGGGGGCGGTGCATGGTGACTGTTGTAGCAAGCCGTGGACCGGCCCGACCCGTCCGGGCAGGCCCGAGGAAGGATCTCTCCGGCAGGGCGCGGAACGGCCTGTTTCCTAAATCCCGCGGATCCGGCGCCGGGATCGGCTCGGTCGTGGTGAATGCGGAGCGCAGGCCCGGCATGTGCTCAAGCGTCGGTATTCCGACGGGTTTGTCTGGGAAATGGAATCCCACGGCCGGACCGTGTACTTCGGGTCCGCGCGGCCCCCGCGCCTCAACTTTCCCATGTCCGGGCCGTTATATTCTCGAACGATAACGTCCCATCATGGCCGAGTCCTCCCTGTCCCAAAGCACGACTGTCGCCCCCGCTTTGCCGGTCCTGGCCCAGCACAGCAACCGCTTGTTGGCGCTGATGCTGGTACTGATGCATGCCGCCTTCGTATGGGGAGAGGGGCAGGGCTGGGGCCGGGCCGTGATTCTGGTCCATTACGGCGTCTTTCTGCTTTGGCAGCCCTTCCTGAGCGGCGTCCAACGCCTGCCCTGGCCGCGCGCCCTGGTGGTGGTGGGTGTTGGGATCTGGCTGGCAACCTGGCCGAGCCCCTGGATGGGGGTGTTCTGGTGCACCATGTTGGCCGCCCTCTTGGGGGGGACGGCCATGGGTTTGGCGACTTGGCGGGAGCGTCAGGGACTGGGGCTGGCCGTGCTCTATATCCTGGCCCTGCTACTGTTGTGGATCGTGCCCCAGCTGTTCGGTGTGGGCCGACATCCCTTGATGCAGAAGCCTTATTGGCGGGACATGCTGCTGATCCTGCCCCTGGTGGTTGCCTTCATGCCGGCGCCCACCCGACGCCGGGGAAACCTGGCGACGGATGTCCTTTATGCCATCCTGATGTTCCTGCTGATCGGCGTCCAGGTGCTGGGCAGCTTCGTTGCCATGCGGCTGGTCGACACCACCTATCTGCACGGCCTGCTCATCAGCACCCTCAGCCTGATGGCGGCCCTCATCGCCTTCGCGTGGCTGTGGAACCCGCGCGGAGAGTTCGCCGGCCTGGGCAGCGTATTCTCCCGCTACGTGCTGTCCTTGGGCCAGCCCCTCGATGACTGGCTCACCCAGACCGCGAACGCGGCGGAACGCGAGCCGGATCCCGAGTCCTTCCTCCGCATCACCATGGAAGGCTTTTCCACCTTGCCCTGGGCGAGGGGGGTGCGATGGCAGACGGCCTATTCCCAGGGCCACTTGGGCCAGAGCAGCCGCTATGGCACGGAGTTCAACCACCTGGGCGTGACGGCCAGGTTCTTCGCCGATCGCCCGCTGAACCCGGCATTTTCCCTTCACCTACGCATGCTCATGGAAGTGGTGGGCTATTTCTATGCGGCGAAGATCCGGGAACAGGCCCTGCATGCGAATGCCTATACCCAGGCCGTATACGAGACCGGTGCCCGACTCACCCATGACGTGAAGAACATGCTCCAGTCCCTCAAGACCCTCAGTTCGGCGGCCGAGCGCAGCGGACCGGACCAGGCCATGGACCTCCAGAGCCTGGTGCAGAGACAGCTCCCACAGATCGTGAAGCGGCTGGAGATCACCCTGGACAAGCTCAAGTCGCCCCTGAAGGCCCAGGAGGAAAAGACGCGAGGAGAAATCCTGTTCCGCGAATGGTGGCGCAACCTTAAAAACCGCTACGTGCAGGACGAGGTGGACTTCCAAACCGACAACGCCAACGCCGAGATCTGGTTGCACCAGGAGCTGTTCGACAGCGTGGCGGACAATCTGCTGCAGAACGCCTTGCGCAAGCGCAGGCAGGATCCCGATATCCACATCCGGGTCTGGTTCGCGGTCCAGTCAGGCCCGCTGCTGCGGGTCTGCGACGACGGGGATGCGGCGCCCCAGGAGGTGGTGGCCAAGTTGTTCCACACCCCGGTCTCCACCTACGACGGACTGGGCATCGGGCTGTACCAGGCCGCCAAGCAGGCGGCGGCCCTGGGTTACCGCTTGGAACTCGTGGAAAACCGCGATGGGGGGGTCTGCTTCCGGCTCGCGGGGCGTTAGTGTCCCGTCGGGGACAAGGGTGATGCGGCCTCCACCATCAAGCGTTTCATCTCCCCCACGGCATTTTCCCAGCCCGAGAACAGGGCCCGGGCGACGATGGCATGGCCGATATTGAGCTCTTCCACGCCCGCGATGGCGGCGACGGATTGAACGTTGTGGTAATGCAGGCCGTGGCCGGCGTTGACGGCCAGCCCCAGTTCCAGCCCCCGTTCCACCGCCCGGCGGACGCGGCCGAGTTCCTCGGCGGTGCCGGCCTCCGCGTAGCGGCCGGTGTGGATCTCCACCACGGGTGCCCCCGCCGCCTGGGCGGCCTGAAGCTGCCCTTCTTCGGCGTCGATGAACAGGGACACGCGCACACCGGCCTCGCCCAGGCGCCGGCAGGCATCGGCCACCCGCTCGAAGTTCGCCACCACGTCCAGGCCACCCTCCGTGGTCAGTTCCTGGCGCCGTTCCGGGACCAGGCAGGCATCCTGGGGCCGCAGCTCCAGGGCGATGGCCACCATCTCATCGGTAACGGCCATCTCCAGGTTCATCTTCGTCGCGAGCAGGCGCCGCAATACGCGTACGTCCTCATCCTGGATGTGCCGCCGGTCTTCGCGCAGGTGCAGGGTGATACTGTCGGCCCCCGCGCCCTCCGCCATGAGCGCGGCCTGGACGGGACTGGGGTAGGGAGTGCCCCGGGCCTGGCGCAGGGTGGCCACGTGGTCGATGTTGACGCCGAGCTTGATCATGGGGGGTTGCGGATCTCGGATGTACGAACAGTGTAACCCAGTGCGGCAGGCGGGGGCAGCCGACCGAATCGGCCCAGGGACGACCGGAGATGCGGTAGCATCGGCTTCGGAAACGGCAGAGCCGGAGGCGGCGTGGGGCAGGCGGCATTGCACGCCCTGGGGTTTGTTCTGACGAGGCGGACGGAGCCGCCGCAGTGCGCGGCGGTGTCGGGGATGGGCATGATCGAAGACGCCAGGCAACGATTCGAATACCTCAAGGCCAGTGGGCTGCTCCCCTCACCCAAGGGCGTGGCCCTGGCGGTGCTGGAGCTCACCCAGCGCAGCGACGCCAACATCCCGGCGCTGACGCGGCTGGTCCAGACCGATCCCGCCATGGCCGGCCGTTTGCTGCGCTATGCCAACGCCGCCCACGGGGGCAGCCTTCGGCACATCGCCTCGCTGCCCCATGCCATCGTCTTCCTGGGCCTGTTCCGGGTGCGTCAGATCGCCCTGGGCTTCTCCCTCATCGACCATTACCGATCCGGGGCCTGCGCCGCTTTCGATTATCTGGGCTATTGGACCTCTTCCCTGGCCGCCGCCATCACGGCCCAGCAGGTGGCCCCCCAGGCCCAATGCCCACCCGATGAGAGCTTCACCTGCGGCCTGCTGGCCAACATCGGCCGGCTGGCCTTGGCCACGGCGTTTCCCATCGAATACGGCGAACTGCTGCAGCGCAACCTGACCGAACTGGCGCTGCGGGAGACGGAGGTGGCCAATTTCGGCCTGGACCATGCGGCCCTGTCGGCGGACCTGCTGACCGACTGGGGCCTGCCGGAGATCTTCTGCAACGCCGTGCACTACCATGAACTGCCCAACGAGGCCCCCTTCCCACCGGGCTCCCGCGCCCATGCCCTCACGGTGGCGCTGCATTTTTCCACCAAGGTGGGACAGCTGCTCAACATGGATGCCACCCAGCGCTGGGAGCGGGTGCCCTCCCTCTACCACGCGGCGGCCCAGCTCGGACTGGAAGACCAGGAGGTGCCGCCCCTGGTGGAGAACGTGGTGGCCCTGTGGCAGGACTGGGGCCGGGAACTGCATCTGCCCACGCCCGAGTTCCAGGACCTGAAGTCCTTCCTGGCCCTGCCGCCGGAGCCCTCGACGGAAGGGGATCTGCTGGCCCTGGTAGTGATGCCCATGCGGGTGGCCCTCATCGCCCGCGATCCCGCCCTGCTGCGCCACTTGGGCGAAACCCTGGACGCCATGGGCCTCAGGGTGGAGCTGGCCCCGGACCGGGAGAGTGCCCTGCGCCTGATCAAACAGCATGGCATCGACGTCATGATGGTGGAACTAGAGGGCGCCGGACCCGGGGATCTGGACCTGTTGCGCGCCCTGCGCACGACGGACGGCGGCCGTCACGCTTATTGCATCGTCCTCATCCCGCCACAGGTGGAGGGCGACGTGGCCCAGCTCATGCTGGCGGGGGCCTCGGACTACCTGCTGCTCAATCATTCCGAGGCGGCCTTGCTGGCTCGGCTCAACAACGCCCAGCGGGTGGTGGCCCTGCAGGGTGCGGTGCGCGCCGAGCGGGAGTCCGTGATCCGGTCCTCGGGCGAATGGGCGCGCAGCAACCGGCGCCTGATGCAGGAAGCCCTGACCGATCCCCTCACCCAGTTGCCGAACCGGCGCTACGGCATGGACCGCTTCGCTCAGGAGTGGTCCTTCGCCACCCACAACGGCACGCCCCTGGCCTGTCTGATGCTGGACATCGACCATTTCAAACTCGTCAACGACCAGCGCGGTCACGAGGTCGGCGACCTGACCCTGACCCAGATCGCCCGGGTGATCGACCGGTCATGCCGCAAGAACGACGTGGTGTTCCGTTACGGCGGCGAGGAATTCTGTGTCGTCTGTCCCAACACCGCACTCGCCGACGCCCTGCTTCTGGGCGACCGCATCCTGGAGGCGATACGCTCCACGCGGTACGGGGAGACGGGGGACAGGTTCCGCGCCACCGTGAGTATCGGCATCGCCGCCCGGACGGATGAGATGCGGGACATGGAAAGCCTCATTGCCCGGGCGGACAAGGTCCTGTATGCCGCCAAGAGCGAAGGCAGGGACCGGGTCATGGCGGCGCGCGGAGATGTTGAGGGGGCGCCGGCGTCGAAAGGCAGCTAACCCGGCTGTGGCCCGGCGCTGCCTTCGGCGTAGGCCTTGAGCGTATCCGCCTTGAGCCGTTCCGAGGCCTTACGGGCATCCCTGAGCAAGGCCTTGGTCCAGAGGTCGCCCCGGATGCCCCCCAGCTGATTGCGGTCGTCCGGATCGGCGAATTCGGGATAGAACACGCGGCGGCGCCGATCCGGGTCGAACCAGTAGGCGTTCCTGGCCGCATATTCATAGCCGAAGGGCAGCAGGACCGCGTTGAATTCCGGCCCGCCCGGATAGCCTTCCCCACCTGTCCCTCCCGGTCCGATGAAGCCCGCCGCGGCCAGGCGGTCCACCAGCCTGCCCACCTCCCGCAGATGGCAGTGCGCCAGATAGAGGTAGTGGCTGCGCCGCAGGGTCCAGGCTGCCGCCCCCTCGGGGTCCACCTCCCGGATGGGCAATTCCGCGGCCGGCGCGCCCAGGGCATTGACGTGATGCAGCACCAAGCCCACCGGATGGGACAGCATGGGCGGATTGCGCCCCTCCAGGTAATTCACCACGCTGAAGGTCAGGCGCAGGTAGGCGTCGATGCCGGTACGGATGCCGCCGTCGTCCCCCAGCCGCTGGTGAAGTTCGTAGAGTTCCAGCAGCCGGTCGGCCGGCACGGGCATGACCAGGCTCAGCAGGTGGCCGTCCGGAAAATCGCCTGCCACCGCGTCTTCCTCCTTGTGCGGAAAGACCCGCAGGTTGTAGCGCGTCTCCAGACGTGCGCCCAGTCGCTCCAGCCAGTCCCTTGGGTTGCCGGTGCGCACCACCTCGATCAGATCGGCGAAGCCCCGGGCCGCCACCAGGCTGATGCGGCTGTCGCCCTCGAAGCGCTGTTCCACCGAGAGCATGGGACCGGCGCACTTCACCCGCACGGAAGGACCGTCCGCGTCCCGCCACTCGGCGGACCAGCCTTTGGCCTCGGTCCGGAAGCTTTCGGGGACCAGATCGCCCAGCAGGAGCCGGTCGGGCAGGTCGGCCGCGGTCTTGACCTCGGCGGGGGAAGGGACGGGCAGGTGCACCGGACGCTCCACACGGGGGAGGGGCAACAGTTTGGGAAAGGCAGATGTGGGGCTGGGTGTGGTTTCTTCGGTCATGGTCGGCGGCAGTCAGGGGCGGGACAGTTCAAAGGGTCTGCAGGTCCAGCAGCAATTGCCGGGTGTAAAGGGGCTTGTCCCCGAGATAGTGGTTGATGAGGGCGCGCATGAATAGCTTGCCCTCGGACAGGGTGAGGGGATTGGAGAAATCCCCCGCGGCCAGGTCCAGCAGGGTGCGGCCGGAGTAGGCGGCGTCGCCGGCGCCGGGTTCCACCACACCCTGCCCGTAGGCATAGCCGTAGCGGCGGTGGGCGAGGACGGCGCCACCGCCGGACAGCCGGTCCAGGGTCTGGGCATAGCCCAGATCCGACAGCAGGGCCAGTTCGAAGCGGCGCAGCACCGGTTCCGGATCCGGGCACGACCCCAGGTCCTGCAGGGCGGCCTCGTAGCGGGCGTACAGGACCTCGTGGGGGTCGTCGGGGGGGAGGAGCTTCAGCATCAGCTCGTTGACGTAAAAGCCGCACATCAGGGCCCGCCCCTTCAGGGCCAGCCCGCCGCCCTGCCATTCCGTGCCGTGCAGGGTACGCAGCCCCCCTTTGCCGAACCAGGACAGCCACAGGGGCTGGAAGGACACCAGCTTGGCCTTCAGGGACGAGTGTGCCCGGCGTGCGCCTCGGGCGACCAGGGACAGCCGGCCGTAGCGGGCGCTGAAGGCCTCCACGATGAGGCTGGTCTCGCGCCAGGGGCGGGTATGCAGGATGTAGGCCGGCTCGTTGTCGATGCGCTCGCTCATGGTCGGTAGTGGGGAGTGGATAGTGGGGAGTGGGGTTTCCCACTTCCGACTCCCTAGATCCCACTCCCCATAAACTATCCATACCCCAGGGAGCGGATCAACCGGGCGTCGGCTGACCAGCCCCGTTTGACCTTGATCCAGCATTCCAGGTGGACCTTGGCACCGAACAGGCGCTCCATGTCCTGGCGGGCCTCCGTGGAGATGCGCTTCATGTGTTCGCCGCCCCGGCCCAGCAGGATGGGCTTGTGGGCCTCGCGCTCCACCCAGACGGTCACGCCGATGCGCCGCAGGCCCGAGGGTGCTTCCTCGAACCGCTCCACGGATACGTTGACGCCGTAGGGGACCTCGTCGCCGGTCAGCCGGAAGATCTTCTCCCGCACGATCTCGGCGGCCAGGAAACGCTCGCTCTTGTCGGTGAAGGTGTCCGATTCGAACAGGGGGGACGATTCCGGGAGGTAGGGCCTGAGGATCGCCAGCAGACGTTCTGCATCCCGGCCGTCGGTGGCGGACAGGGGGACGATCTCCGCGAACTCGCGGCGCTTCGCGGTCTCCGCCAGCCAGGGCAGCAGGCCGGCCTTGTCCGCGATCAGGTCCACCTTGTTGGCCACCAGGATCACCGGTCTGGAATGGGGCAGCAGGGCCAGGACCCGTTCGTCGGCTGGCGTGAAGCGTCCCGCCTCCACCAACAGCAAGATCACGTCCACCTCCGCCAGCACCGTCTCCACGGTGCGATTCATGACCCGGTTCAAGGCGTTGCGGTGACGGGTCTGGAAGCCCGGGGTGTCCACGAAGACGTACTGGGCGTCAGGATCGGTGCGTACCCCGTGGATGCGGTGGCGCGTGGTCTGGGGCTTGTCGGAGACGATGCTGACCTTGGCGCCGACCAGCCGGTTGACCAGGGTGGACTTGCCCACATTGGGCCGGCCCACCACGGCGACGAAACCGCAACGGAAGACTGCGTCCATCGACTACGCGGGCACGACGAAGAGACAGGTGCAAGGCGCAAGGGGCAGAGCACAAGGCGAGACATGGGTAGACGCGCCTTTTCTTGCCCCTTGAGCCTTGCCCATTGAATCCGGATTCATCGCCTTTCTTCCAGCCGGTCCAAGGCGGATCGGGCCGCTTCCTGCTCCGCCGCCTTGCGGCTGGCGCCCTTCCCGACGGTGGTCAGGCCCAGGGCCGGCACATGGCACGCCACCGTAAAGGTCTGGGCATGGGGCAGGCCGGCGGTGGTCTGCAGCGTATAGGTGGGCAGGGCGTGACGGCGCGACTGCAGCCATTCCTGCAGCTGGGTCTTGGCGTCCTTGCCCTGTGCTGCGGGATCGATGGCGGAGACCCGGTCGGCGAAAAGCTGTCCGATGATGCCCAGAGCGGTCGTGAATCCACCGTCCAGCAAGGCGGCCCCGAAAATGGATTCCAGGGCATCGGCCAGGATGGAGGGTCGGCTCCGGCCGCCGCTCCGGACCTCCCCCTCGCCCAGGCGCAGCAAGGGCCCGACGTCGATCGCCTGGGCGATCTCGTACAGGGGTTGCTGGTTGACCAGATTGGCACGCAGACGGGAGAGGCGTCCTTCCGGCAGGTCGGGAAAACGCTGGTAGAGCAGCAGCCCCACGACGCAGTTCAGCACGCCGTCGCCCAGGAATTCCAGGCGCTCGTTGTGTTGGGCCGAAAAGCTGCGGTGAGTGAGGGCCTGGTTCAGGAGGTCTGGATCCTTGAAACGATAACCCAGACGGTCTTCCAGTTCGGTCATCGCTGGGCGGCAAAGGGCGGGGCACTTTCAGCGCGGAAGTCCAGGCACAGGTGGACCGGTCCGATAAAGGGGCGCTTCACGTTCCACTCGGCGGTCAGACGGGCACCGTTCTGCAGCAGTTCGATGTCGAGATCCTGGACGTCCACCGCCTCGATCCGGTCCATGTCGATGTGACTCTGGAAGGCTTCGCGGTAGGCGCGCTCGTTTTTGCCGATCAGATCGGGTCTCGTGGAGAGTTCGTTGAGGGCATGCTTGACTGCGTAGTAGTCGATGTAGGGGGGTACCAGACGAAATCCCGCGTAGACGAAAAAGATGAGCAGGGCGCAAAAGAACATGAGACCGATCAGGGTCATCCCCTGCTGTCGCTTGGCGACTGTGCTGTGCATGGCACCTCCCCTATTGGATGAATTTGCCGATACGGTTCAGATGCTTGAGGTTCAACCAGATCATGAAGGCCCGGCCGACGATGTTGCGATCCGGCACGAAGCCCCAGTACCGGGAATCGTTGCTGGCATCGCGGTTGTCGCCCATCATGAAGTAATAGCCCTTCGGCACCTGGCAGCGGAAACCCTGATCATTGTATGAGCAGTTTTTTCGGTAGGGGAAATCCGCGTCCACCTGGGACAGAAAGATCGGCGGCATGTCCGGCATCACCATGGCGAGGTGCTCGTGCTTGCCCAACTGTTCCGTATAGAGCTGTCCGGTCACATAGTTGAGTCCGCCGGCCACGTATTGATATTTCCCGTCGGGCGTGAAGGGGACGGGCTTGTCGTTGATGATGAGGTGTTTATTGCGGTATTCCACGGTGTCGCCGGGCAGGCCGATCACCCGCTTGATGTAATCCAGGCTCGGATCCTTGGGATAGAGAAACACCATCACGTCGCCCCGCTGGGGTGAACCCACGTTGAACAGCTTCAGGTGCAGGATGGGGAGCCGGATGCCGTAGTCGAACTTGTTGACCAGGATGAAGTCGCCGATCTTCAGGGTGGGCAGCATGGAGCCCGAAGGGATCTTGAAGGGCTCCACCACGAATGAGCGCAGCAGGAAGACGATCAGGATGACCGGGAAGAAACTGCGGGCATAGTCCACCACGGCCGGTTCCGCGGCGTCCGGCGCCCGCAGCTTGCGCAGGAAGGCGATGTCCGCCAGCCAGATGACGCCGGTGAGCACCAGCAGCAGGAACAGAAAAAGGGCGAAGCTGATCGCGCTGTAATAGACCAGCGCCAGCCCCAGGGCAACCAAGGCCCAAAACACGACGTTCATTGCTTTCACAGTTGTTCTCCGGTATGCGGCTCGATCTGGGCGGGCTGAGCCTGGTAAAGCCCGTCGACCTCGGTGGACTTCGGCCTTCCGCCCCCCGTCATCCCTTGTCTCCGACCTGCAGGATGGCCAGGAAGGCCTCCTGGGGGATCTCCACGTTGCCCACCTGTTTCATGCGCTTCTTGCCTTCCTTCTGCTTTTCGAGGAGCTTGCGCTTGCGGGTGATGTCGCCTCCGTAGCACTTGGCCAGCACGTTCTTGCGCAGGGCCTTGACCGTCTCCCGGGCGATGATGTGGGTGCCGATGGCCGCCTGCACCGCCACGTCGAACATCTGCCTTGGTATCAGTTCCCGCATTCTGGTCACGAGTTCCCGGCCCCGGTACTGGGCGGTGGAGCGATGCACGATGAGGGACAGGGCATCCACCTTCTCGCCGTTCACCAGCACGTCCAGCTTGACCAGGTCGTCCGCGCGGAATTCCTTGAACTCGTAGTCCAGGGAGGCGTAGCCGCGGCTGGTGGATTTGAGCCGGTCGAAAAAGTCCATCACCACCTCGTTGAGCGGCAGGTCGTATTTGAGCATGACCTGACGGCCCATGTATTTCATGTCGAGCTGGGTACCCCGTTTCTGGTTGCACAGGGTCATGACGTTGCCCAGGTATTCCTCCGGCAACAGGATGGTGGCGGTGATGATGGGCTCCCGGATCTCCTCCATCTTGCCCGCGTCGGGCAGCCTGGAGGGGTTCTCCAGCAGCACCACCGTGCCGTCCTTCATCACCACCTCGTACTCGACGGTCGGCGCGGTGGTGATCAGGTTCTGGTCGAATTCCCGCTCCAGGCGTTCCTGCACGATGTCCATGTGCAGCAGCCCCAGGAAGCCGCAACGGAAGCCGAAACCCAGGGCCTGGCTGGTCTCCGGTTCGAAGTGCAGGCTGGCGTCGTTGAGGTGGAGCTTCTCCAGGGCGTCGCGCAGCTGGTCGTATTCGTGGGCATCCACCGGATAGAGCCCGGCGAACACCTGGGGCTTGATCTCCTTGAAGCCCGGCAGGGGTTCGGCGGCCGGCCGGGTGGCCTGGGTGAGGGTGTCCCCCACCTTGGCATTCTTCAGCTCCTTGATGCCGGCGATGACGAAGCCCACGCCGCCGGCGGCGAGTTCCGGGCGCGCCACCGACTTGGGGGTGAACACCCCCACCTGTTCGCATACATGCTCGGCCTCGGTGGCCATCAGGCGGATCCTGTCCTTGGGCCTGAGGCGGCCGTCCATCACCCGCACCAGCATCACCACGCCCACGTAGTTGTCGAACCAGGAATCGGTGATGAGGGCCTTGAGCGGCGCCTCGGGGTCACCCACCGGAGGCGGGATGCGGTTCACCACCGCCTCCAGCACCTCGTCGATGCCCATCCCGGTCTTGGCCGAGCAACGCACCGCGTCTTCGGCGGGAATGCCCACGATGTCCTCGATCTCGTGGATCACCCGCTCCGGATCGGCGGAAGGCAGGTCGATCTTGTTCAGCACCGGGACCACCTCCACCCCCAGTTCGATGGCCGTATAGCAGTTGGCTACCGTTTGGGCCTCCACGCCCTGGGAGGCGTCCACCACCAGCAGCGCCCCTTCGCAGGCGGACAAGGAACGCGATACCTCATAGGAGAAGTCCACGTGTCCCGGTGTGTCGATGAGGTTCAGCTGATATTCCCGGCCGTCCCGGGCCATGTACAGCAGGGCGGCGGTCTGGGCCTTGATGGTGATACCCCGTTCCCGCTCCAGGTCCATGGAGTCCAGCACCTGGGCCTCCATCTCCCGGTCGGAAAGCCCACCGCAGCGGTGGATCAGCCGGTCGGCCAGGGTGGACTTGCCGTGGTCGATATGGGCGATGATGGAAAAGTTGCGGATGAGACGCATACCGTTTTGATGCCCGTCAGACGGCTTCAAGGGGTCTTGTGACATCACATAACAGGTTGTTTTTCAGAAATTCTTTCCAGGGGGCAATCCAAAATCGCCGATCGTCGTGAAAGCTGGCTGCATGAACATGCAGATGGGCTGAACGTCACCCGAAACATCCATCCGTCGTTTCTCCAGAAGCCGGACGCAGAGGTTTCCAGATGGCGCGAAATTATACCTTGAAGTCTCCTACACTGGCGGGTGCCGCCGCCCATCCCTGAGGTGGCGGCCGGGTCGAGCCGGCGGCGCGCGGGATGCCCTGACCCTATTTCAGGCCGTATTCCTTGAGCTTGCGGTACAGGGTGCGCTCGGTCACCCCCAGCAGATCCGCCACCGTGAGCCGGTGGCCGTTGTGGCGTGCCAGCAGGTCGCGGATGTACTCCCTTTCCACGTCGGCCAGGGTGCCGGCCGTGCGGGGAGCGGGCGAGGCGTGCGGCGAGGGCCCCGTGCCTTGCTTTGCGAAAGGCAGGTCCTCTGTCCGGATGACGCCGTCCCGGCAGTGCACCATGGCCCGCTGCAGCAGGTTGCGCAGTTCCCGTACGTTGCCCGGAAAATCGTAATGTTTCAGCACCTGCACCGCCTTCTTGTCCAGGTGGCAGGCCGACTGCCGGCCACGGGACAATCGGGCGAGCAGGGTCTCGGCCAGGGCAGGGATGTCTTCCCGCCGTTCCCGGAGTGGGGGCAGGGTCACGTCGATGCCGGCCAGGCGGTAATAGAGGTCCTGGCGGAAGTGCTTTTGGTCCACCCGGCCCAGCAGGTTGCGATTGGTGGCCGAGACCACCCTCACGTCGGCGCGCAGGGTTCGGGTACCCCCCACGCGGCGGAATTCGCCGGTCTCCAGCATCCTGAGCAGCTTGGCCTGCATGGCCATGGGGATCTCGGCCACTTCGTCCAGAAACAGGGTGCCGCCGTCCGCCAGCTCGAACAGGCCCTTTTTCTGGCCCGTGCTGCCCGTGAAGGCCCCCTTCTCATGGCCGAACAACTCGGTTTCGAACATGTTCTCTGGTACGGCGGCACAGTTGATGGCGATGAATGCGCTTCCTGACCGGGGTGAATGGTCATGGACGAAACGGGCCGCCAGCTCCTTGCCCACGCCGCTTTCTCCGTAGAGCAGGATGGGGGCCTCGCACCCGGCCACCCGGACCAGATTGTCCACGCAGGCGAGAAAGGCGGGGGAGTGCCCCACCATGCGCATCTCGTCGCAGCCCAGCTCGGTCTCCGCTTCCAGGGGATAAAGCACCTCGCCCAGGAACAGCCGGCCGTCCAGGCCCCGGATGGCATGGCCGCGGATGCGGGTGCGCTCGGCCTGCCCGTCGCCGTGGTAGTGGGTGTGGAGTACCTCTTCCGAGCGCCCCTCCCTGAACAGGGCCTGGTGCGGGCACTGCTCACCGTTGTCGTGGCACGGGCTCGGGGAGTGATGGGAGACCTCGTGGCAGCGGCGGTTCAGTACCGCTTCCCGGTTCATGCCGTAGGTGCGGCAATAGCGCTCGTTGGCGGCAACGATGCGGTACTGGTCGTCGATCACCACGAAGGGCTGGTCGTGGGCCTCGATCAGGTCCTGCAGGGCGACGGGCAGCATGGGCGCTCCTCTTCGTGTCATGACACATGCTAACAATGTCATGACATCCGCGTCATGTCTATCGCTGCCTCGGATGGGCGGTCCGCCCGAACGGCCCGTCCGGACGTGATTCAACGCCTGGCACGGGGGTTGCAAATGCGAGTCGGCGTTACCCAACCACAGGATGGAGACAGACATGCCCGAAAAGAAAAATTGGAAGCTGCAGCCCGGCGTGGACATGAGTCCGGAACTGACCGATGAGGTGGCCAGGGTCGCCTGCGCCCTGAAGAGCCTGTCGGCCTACACCACCTTCGCCATGGAGCGGGAGGACTGCCCGGAGGACCTGCAGCAGGTCGTGGATGAAGGCCTGGAGGCCATGAACCGAATCTTCGTGTGGTAAGCAGGCCGAATCTTTCGACAGGAGTCAGCACAACATGTCACATATCGTGATCCTCGGCGCCGGCGTCGGCGGCATGACCATGGCCTACGAGATGAGGGAGCAGGCGCGTCCCCAGGACAAGGTCACCGTGATATCCAACCACAGCTTCTTCCAGTTCACCCCCTCCAACCCCTGGGTGGCGGTGAACTGGCGCAGCAAGGACGACATCATCCTGCCTGCCGGACCTTATCTGGAAAAGAAGGGCATCGACTTCATCCCGGTGGGCGCCGCGCGGGTACACCCCGAGCAGAACCGGGTAGAGTTGGCGGACGGGCGCATGATCGACTACGACTTCCTCGTCATCGCCACCGGACCCAAGCTGGCCTTCGACGAGGTGCCCGGCCTGGGTCCCGACGGCCACACCCAGTCGGTGTGCCACGTGGACCACGCGGTGGAGGCGGGCAAGGCCTGGGACCAGTTCGTCAGGGATCCGGGACCGATCGTGGTGGGTGCGGTACAGGGCGCCTCGTGCTACGGCCCGGCCTACGAGTTCGCCTTCATCATGGATACCGACCTCAAGAAACGGAAGATCCGCGACCGGGTACCCATGACCTTCGTCACCGCCGAGCCCTACATCGGGCACCTGGGTCTGGGCGGCGTGGGCGACTCCAAGGGCCTGCTGGAGTCCGGCATGCGCGACCGCCACATCAAGTGGATCTGCAACGCCAAGGTCACCAAGGTGGACGCGGGCAAGATGTATGTGGCCGAGGACAACGACGACGGCTCGGTGAAGACGGAGCATGAACTGCCCTTCAAGTACTCCATGATGCTGCCCGCCTTCAAGGGCATCGACGCGGTGTTCGGCATCGAGGGCCTGACCAATCCCCGGGGCTTCATCGCCATCGATCCCTACCAGCGCAACCCCAAGTATCCCAATGTCTACGGGGTGGGGGTGTGCGTGGCCATCCCGCCGGTGGAGGCCACCCCGGTCCCCACGGGTGCGCCCAAGACCGGTTACATGATCGAGACCATGGTCACGGCCACCGCCCACAACATCCGCGCCGTCATGGACGGCAAGGAACCGGACCAGAAGGCCACTTGGAATGCCATCTGCCTGGCGGACTTCGGCGACCCCGGCGCGGCCTTCGTGGCCCTGCCCCAGATCCCGCCCCGGAACGTGATCTGGTTCATGGAAGGCAAATGGGTACACCTGGCCAAGGTAGCCTTCGAGAAGTACTTCCTACGCAAGATGAAGAAGGGTGCCACCGAACCCATTTACGAGAAATACGTGCTCGGGGTGCTGGGGATCAAGAAGCTGAAATAGCCGTCTCCCCTTCGTTTGCGGCGCCTCCGGGCGCCATTCGAACCCCTGCCGGAGGCGTCAGGGTGCGGGCGTGGGTCCGCGTACCCGCGACTGCATCAGGTCGCGCAACTTGGCCAGGGTGGCCAGGTCCGACTTGGTCAACAGACGGTCGTCTTTTTGTTGCCCGAACACCAGCCCGAAGGACTGGCCGTTTTCCAGGATCATGGGCAGGAGAAAAAAGGGATGCGGGTCATGGCCGTGCAGCCAGTTGGGCAGGCGATGGGAGATATTGGTGTCCCTGGGGTTGTCGATGTAGATATCGGCGCCCTTGCTCAACGACAGCGAGGCCACGTTGGGGGCGGATTCGTCGGGAAAAGACAGCCCGACCAGTCGGTTGGGCTCCCGGGCGGACAAGGTGGCACGGACCCGATAGACGTTTTCCGTCGGGGCCCTGAGAAAGACGGCAGCGCGGCTGAGTTCCAGGGATGTGTACATCACCTCCAGTGCCATGTGCAGGACCTCCGTCGGGGAGCCGCCTTCTGCGATGGCCTGCCGCACCTCCTCCAGGCCGCCCTGCAGCCGCGACTGCACGTCCGTCGGCTTGGCCGGCAGTACCGACGGTGCCCTGGGATGGTCCAGCAGCACCTTCGCCAGGAGCGGTTCGGCGGAGGCCTCGTCGGTGGCCTGCCGCACCGCCGACATCAGGTCGGTCTTCTTCAAGCCCAGAGATGCTCCGTAGCGGGTCGCCAGGGTCTCCAGATGTTTCTGCCGGGCTTCTTCGCCGGGGGCGGAGGACAGGACGTCCGCCGCCTGGTTGGCGAAGCGGGTCACATCCGCCAGCCAGTTGCGCCCCTCTGCCTCGGGGGACGGGTCGCCGGATTGGCGGGGCTGCATGGTCGCCACGATCTGGGTGGGGAGACGCCATTTTCGGGCGATCTGTATGCCCAGGTCTTCGAAGCTCGATCCCAGCACCTCCTCCGCCGCAGCCTCCTCACCGTGGCCGGCCTGGATGCGCTCCTGGATGAGTCGCCATTCCTCCGGCAGAAAGAAGGCCGTCAGCAAGCGGCCGGTCCGGTGCAGCAGGGCGCACACCACCCCCTCCTCGCCGCCCTGGATCTGCAGCTTACCCACCACCGTGCTGGCGATGGAGCCGGCCAGCAGGCTGTGGGCCAGTTCATGCTCGGCGGCGGGATTGTCGGAATCGATCTGGCCCAGGGAGCTGATCAGCTTGACACCCAGGGCCAAGTGCCCCACGGCCTCGAAACCCAGAACCATCAGGGCGTGAGAGACGGAAGAGACGTTCCGGGCGATGGGGGCGTACATGGCGGAGTTCGCCAGCGTGAGCACCTTTTGTGTGAGGGAGAGGTCAGCCAGCACCGCGTTGGTGAGGGTGGTGGTGTCTTCCGCCCCTTCTTCCAGGGCCTGCACGATCTGGCCGACGGATTGGGCAAGCGCGGGAAAGCCGCCGCTTTCGTTCATGCGTTGCATGGCCCGGTCCAGGATACGGCTGTCGACCTCGGGCACCTGCCGATATTCGTCCTGACCTGGATTCAGACTGTCAAACGCCATTCGCCTTTCTCCACCTTGTCTTCCACGGCCTCGGCAGGCAGGGGTCGGCCCAGCAGATAGCCCTGGATCAATTCGCAGCCTTTCGCATGTAGGAACTCGAGCTGGTTCTCATGTTCCACTCCCTCGGCGACCACGCCCAGCCCCAGTTCCTTGCCCAGGCTCAGGATAGCAGACACGATGGCCTGGTCATTGGGGTTCCCGTTCAGGTCCCTGACGAAAGACTGATCGATCTTCAGGGTGGAAAGGGGGAATCGCTTGAGATAGGCCAGGGAGGAATAGCCGGTGCCGAAGTCGTCCACCGAGACCGACACGCCCCGCTCGCGCAGGGTGGTGAGCAGGGCCTCGGTGGCGAGCGGGTCGTGCATCAGGACACCTTCGGTGATCTCCAGGCACAGGCGGTCGCTGGCCAATCCGGATTCGGCCAGGGCCGTCCATACGCTGGCCACGAAATCCTCCTGCCGGAATTGCAGCGGCGAGATGTTGACCGAGACCGACAGCCTGCCGTGCCACATCTCGTTCCAGCGGGACACCTGATGGCAGGCTGCCCGCAACGCCCATTTGCCCAGGAAATGGATCAAGCCGTTTTCCTCGGCCAAAGGGATGAATTCCGTGGGCGTGATGAAATCCAGGTTGGGACGCCGCCAGCGCATCAGTGCCTCCACCCCGGTCATGCCCCGGTCACCGGCCCGAAACAAGGGCTGATAGTGCAGCTCGAATTCGCCGTTCTGGACCGCTTCATACATGAGGGTCTCCAGCTTCAAGCGTCGCTCCACCACAACTTCGCCTTCCGGCTGATACATGTGCCAACGGTTGCGGCCTGCCGATTTGGCCTTGTATAGGGCGATGTCGGCGTGCTTGAGCAGGGTGTCGGCGTCGTCGCCGTGATCCGGGAACAGGGCGATGCCGATACTGGAACTGATGTGCAGGTTGATGCCGCCCAACGCGTAAGGCCTGGCCAGGGTGTTCAGCAGTTTGCGGGCCACCAGGGTGACGGCGTCCGGGTCATGGGTTCCGGGCAGGGCCAGCATGAATTCGTCTCCGCCGGTCCTGGACAGGATGTCGCCGCTGCGCAGGGCGGCCTTGAGGCGGCGGCCCGTTTCCGCCAGCAGTTGGTCGCCAGACGCGTGGCCCAGGGCCTCGTTGACCTTCCTGAATTCGTCCAGGTCCAGGTGCATGACGACGAAACGCCCCCCCCTCGCCGTCTCGCCCTTGATGGCTTCCGTCAGGCGTTGTTGAAACCCAAGCCGGTTGTCCAGGCCGGTGAGGGGATCCTGCCGGCTCGTCGCATCAGGGGGTGGCACGGCCAGTTGATCGGGGTTGAGCGCCCAGGCGGCGAAAAGCAACTCGGCACCGTGGACGGGGCGCGAAAGCGTCAGCACCCGGGCAAAGGCCGGCAGCATCCGGCCGTCGGCGTGTAGCAGGCGCAGGCACAGATCCTGCCGCCCTTCCGTCTGGGCCCCCCGCAACGCTTCATCCAGCAGGGCATGATCGTCGTCGAACACGGATGCGAACAGGCTGGCCCCGCGAGGGAAGGCGGCCTCGGTCCTGCCCAGCCATTGAGCGCCCGGTCCGGAGACATAGGCGATCTCGCCGTTGGTACGGACGCGCGCCAGGAAATCGGTCAGCTTCTCAGGCAGCCGTTCCAGGCCTGTAGGGGCCGGGGTCCGGGTGCCGTCGGTCCGTGTATTCGACATGGGCGCATCCTAGCAGAGTGTCGGACAGGGGCGTATTGACACGCCTTAGTGGGGGCCGATGCGCAGGCTGGCGGTGGCCACCATGACCTCGCGCAGGAAATAGAGCAGGCCCGAGAAAAAGGTCAGCATGGCGGCGACAAACAGAAAGGATACGGGGATGGAGGTATTGAAGCTCAGGGAGGCGCCGAGGAACAGGATCGCGATCACGGCGCACACCAGCAGGGCGGTCATGGTGCAAAGGGTGATGGCCCGGTTCACGAGGGAGGCGCGGCGCGAGAGCGTTGCGAGCTCCGCATGAAGGGTCGGCTGTTCGGCTGGGCTGCACTTGGAGACCAGTTCTTCGAGTATCCGGGCACGGTCGACCACGCGGGACAGGCGGTTGGTCAGGACGGCCAGCACGGCTCCGATGCTGGTGAGGAGGAACACCGGCGCCACCGCCAGCTGGATGACGTGCGCGACGGTGGTGACGGCCAGATCTTGTGGCATGGTCGCTTCCGAAATATCGGCTGGGCTGCGGCTTTATGCCAGCCTGCGCAGGTTTACGCAATGGGTCTGTGGAGGACGGGCCGGCATGCCGTCGTCTCGTGGACGGGCGCAAGATTTAACATTTTTTTTAATTATTATTTTGGTCCGATGGATGCTGGGGAGACGAGGGTTGTCGGCAGCGGAATCGTCCGTTGCACGAACGAACGAGAAACCACGAGGTCTTTGTAACAGGCCGGTGCGAATGGCCCCGCACCGATTCCACCGTCCCGGGTGGGTGGCCGTGGCCGGTCGCAAAGCCCAGGCAGCGAGTGAAGGAGGAATGTCATGTGGAAATGGCTGGTCGTCGTCGTCGCGATGTTGTTCGGAGGACAGGCCATGGCCTGGAACGGTAGCGGATACCATAAGCTTGGCGCGGCTGCGCTGAAGCAGCGTCTCAGCCCGGAGCAGTATCAGGTCACCCAGGAAGACGGTACGGAATGGGCGTTCCACAATGCGTACTGGAACAACCACAGGCCGGGCATCTACGTCGATATCGTCTCCGGGGAACCCCTGTTCAGCTCGCTGGACAAGTTCAATTCGGGCACCGGCTGGCCGAGCTTCACCCGGCCGCTGGTGTCCTCCGACGTGGTCACCCGCGTCGATCGCAGCCATGGCATGGTGCGCACCGAGGTGCGCAGCCGGCATGCCGTCGTCTCGTGGACGGGCGCAAGATTTAACATTTTTTTTAATTATTATTTTGGTCCGATGGATGCTGGGGAGACGA
>JBJKSP010000363.1:0-6589 GCA_046703865.1 Thiobacillaceae bacterium | reverse complement strand
GGGTGTCGGAATCCAGCAGGCCCAGTATTTCCCTGATGCCCGCGATGGCGGCGTCGCGGTAGCGCTCGGGCTGGTCCGACAGCAGCTTGCGGACGGTCAGTTCGCCCTCGGGCGACCGGGCGACGATGTCGGTGAACGTGCCGCCGCGGTCGATCCAGAATTGCCAGGTCATGGCCGGACTAGGGCGTCAACATGCCCTTGCCGCAGTCCCGACCCGTCCGGAAGTCCTGGGCGTTGTGCAAGAGGCCTGCCAGGGCGTCGTCGGGCATGTCGGATCCCGACCAGACGCCGGATTCAGATGCCCCTCAGCAACTCGTTGATGCCGACCTTGGACAGGGTCTTGGCATCCACCTTTTTCACGATCACGGCGCAGTAGAGGCTGTACTTGCCATCCTTGGAGGGCAGGTTGCCGCTCACCACCACGGAGCCGGCCGGTATGCGGCCGTAGGTGACCTCGCCGGTCTCGCGGTCGTAGATCTTGGTGGACTGGCCGATGTAGACGCCCATGGAGACGACGCAGTTGTCCTCGACGATCACGCCCTCCACGACCTCGGAGCGGGCACCGATGAAGCAGTTGTCGCCGATGATGGTGGGGTTGGCCTGGACCGGCTCCAGCACTCCGCCGATGCCTACGCCGCCGGACAGGTGCACGTTCTTGCCGATCTGGGCACAGGAGCCCACGGTGGCCCAGGTGTCCACCATGGTGCCTTCGTCCACGTAGGCCCCGATGTTCACGTAGGAGGGCATCAGCACGACGTTCTTGGCGATGAAGGCCCCCTTGCGCGCGGCGGCCGGGGGTACGACCCGGAAGCCGCCCTCCCGGAAATCCCGGGAGTTGTAGTCGGCGAACTTGCTGGGCACCTTGTCGTAGTAATTCGTGAACCCGCCCTTGATGAAGGCGTTGTCTTCCAGGCGGAAGGACAGGAGCACCGCCTTCTTGACCCACTGATGGGTGGTCCAGCTCTGGCCTTCGCTACGCTCGGCCACCCTCAGCTGGCCCTTGTCCAGCATGTCGATGACGCTCATCACGGCGTCCTTGACCTTGGCCTCGGCGCTGCGGGGGGTGATCTCGGCGCGACGCTCGTAGGCCTCTTCGACGATGGCTTTCAGGTCTTGCATTCTATTTCCTTACAAACAGTTAAGCGACGTATTTGATAAATTACTTCTAGTATTGTCGGGTGAATTCCACCATGCGCCGGGCGGCCTCCTGGCATGCCTCCATCCCATCCACCAGGGCGATGCGCACGTAGCCACGGCCAGGATTGACGCCGCCGGCCTCCCGGGCGAGATAGCCGCCGGGGAGGACGGTCACATGCTGTTGGCGGTAGAGCTCCCGGGCGAATTCGGTGTCGTCGCCGGGAACCTTGGCCCACAGGTAGAACGCCGCTTCGGGCGCTTCGAACTCCAGTGCCTCCCCCAGGATGGGCATGACGGCGGCGAACTTGTCACGGTATGCCCGGCGGTTTTCGTGCACGTGGCCCTCGTCGCGCCAGGCCGCCGCCGAGGCCGCCTGGACCGCCGGGTTCATAGCGCTGCCGTGGTAGGTGCGGTAGTGCAGGAATTTCCCGATGATCTCCGGATCGCCGGCCACGAAGCCGGACCTCATCCCCGGCACGTTGGAGCGCTTGGACAGGCTGTTGAACACCGCCAGGCGTCGCGCGTCCCGGCCCAGCTCGTGGGCGGCGGTAAGGGCACCCAGCGGAGGTTGGCCCTCGTGGAAATAGATCTCCGAGTAGCATTCGTCGGCGGCGATGACGAAGTCGTACCGGTCGGCCAGATCGAACAATTCGCGCCATTCCTCCAGCGCCATGACCCGTCCGGTGGGGTTGCCCGGTGTGCAGACATAAAACAGGTGGCACCATTCCCAGACCTCCTCCGGGACCTTGGACAAGTCCATGCGGTAGCCGTTGTCGGGCAGGGTGTTGAGGAAATAGGGCCGCGCGCCGGCCAGGATCGCCGCCCCTTCGTAGATCTGGTAGAAGGGGTTGGGGGCCAGCACCATCTTCCGGTGCCGGGTGGGGTCCACAACGGCCTGGGCGAAGGCGAACAGCGCTTCGCGGCTGCCGTTGACCGGCAGCACCTGGGAGATGGCGTCGAGGTCGACGCCGTAACGCTGTCCGCACCAGTCGGCGATGGCCTCCCTCAGATCGTCGCTGCCCTGGGTTATGGGATAATGCGACAGCCCCTCCAGATGGGCGGTCAGGGCCTCCCGGATGAAGTCCGGGGTGGGGTGCCTGGGTTCACCGATGGACAGGTTGATCGGTGCCAGGTCCGGGTTGGGGACGATACCGGCGAACAACTCCCGCAACTTCTGGAACGGGTAGGGTTGCAACTGGTCAAGGCGGGGATTCACGGACGACTCACGCAGCTGTCGAAGCATGAATTATAAGCCCATGGCCCTGCCTGCCCACCGCACCCGACGCCTGCTCGCCCCCCTGGGCCTGCTCACGGCCGCCTTCGGATGGGGCGTGATCTGGTATCCCTACCGGCTGCTGGAAGCGGCGGGTCTGTCCGGCAGCCAGTCCACCTTTTGGACCTATCTCCTCGGCCTGTTCGTGGCCGTGGTCCTGTTCCGGCGCGAATTGCTACCGCCCTGGAATCGCGGGGCGGCGCTGCTGGCCATGGCCCTGGCCTCGGGCTGGACCAATCTGGCCTACGTGCTGGGGATGATCCAGGCCGAGGTGATGCGGGTCATGCTGTTGTTCTACCTGGCCCCGCTCTGGACCGTGTTCTTCGCCCGGGTGCTGCTGAACGAGCGGCCCGGGCCGTTCGGCTATCTGGTGATCGTCCTGTCATTGGCCGGCGCCTACGTCATGCTCCACAGCGGCGGACACCGGCTGCCGCTGCCGTCCAATGCCGGGGAGTGGCTGGGTCTGTCGGCCGGCATCGGTTTTGCCCTGGCCAACGTCCTGTCCCGGCGTCTGCGGCACGTCCCCATCGGCACCCGGACGGTCTGGGTGTTCGCCGGCGTGGTCCTGGTGGCGGGGGCTTATGTCCTCGGTCAGGGCCAGGGACTGAGGGTCCCGGCGGGGCTGGCCCCGGTGCAGGCCGTCTGGGTCCTGGGTGTCGGCCTGGCACTGGTGGTGGTCACCGTCTCCGTCCAGTACGGTTTGGCCTATACGCCGGCCAACCGGGCCATCGTCATCCTCCTCACCGAATTGGCCGTGGCTGCCTTCGCCAGCTGGGCGCTGGCGGGCGAGTCGATGCACTGGAGGGAATGGGTGGGCGGGGGCATGATCGTGGCGGCCAGTCTGATGTCAGGGAAGATGGGGGAAGATCGTGTTTGAGCTGACTCGCCTGCTGCACGTTTCACTGCTGGTGTCCGACCTGGGACGCGCCCGCGCATTTTACGAGGGTGTGCTGGGCCTGAGCCCCAGCCCGTCCAGACCCGACCTCGGTTTCCCGGGTGTTTGGTACGATCTGGGGGCCTCCCAGATCCACTTGCTGGCGTTGCCCGGTCCGGATCCCGCGACGGGACGTCCCGAGCATGGCGGGCGGGACCGGCATACCGCCCTGGCCGTGCAGGATTGGGAAGGATTGAGAACAACGCTGGATTCGGCCGGTATCCCTTACACCCTGAGCCGATCCGGCCGCCGGGCGCTATTCTGCCGGGATCCGGACGGGAATGCCCTGGAGTTGCTCGCAGAAGGGTAGTGCAGAAGGGGCGCGGAGGACGCGCCCCGGCCCTCGACTGTAGCTACGCTACCCTTTCAGCCCAGTTTGAACTGGCTGACCAGGGTGCTGAGTTCCCGTGACAGGGTCACCAGCTCTTCGCTCACGCCCCGCGTCTGTACGGCTCCGGTGGCCGTGTGATCTGCGATGCCGCTCACGTTGAGCATGCGCTGGTTGACGTCCTCGGTCAGTTCGTTCTGACGGCCCACCGACTTGGCCATCCCCTCGTTCAGGTTACGGATTTCCGCCACCCGGCCCACGATCTGATCCAGGCTGGCCACGGCCTGCTCAAGCTGCTGGCTGTGGGTCTCCGCGCTTGAGCGGGCCTCTCCCATCACGTGGACCGCCTCCCTGGCTTCCTGCTGAAGCTGGCCGACGATCTCCTCGATGCTCCGGGTGGACTCCTGGGACTGGGTTGCCAGCTTGCGCACCTCGTCCGCGACCACCGCGAAGCCCCGGCCTGCTTCACCCGCACGTGCGGCCTCGATGGCTGCGTTCAGGGCCAGCAGGTTGGTCTGCTCGGCGATGCCCCGGATCACGTCCAGCACGTTGCTCACGTTGTGGCTGCGTTCATCCAGCTTCTCGATGGCATGGGCGGCCTGCTCGATCTCCTTGACCAAGGCCAGGATGCCGCCAATGGCCTCCCGGGTCATGGTCGTGCCCTGCACGGCCTGGCTGTCGGCCTCCACGGAGGCGGCGGCGGTCTCGCTGGCGCTCTCTCCCGCATTGCCTGCAAGGGTTTTGAGGTCGCCCAGGTACTTCAGGCAGACGTCCGTTTCCGAACGCTGCTTGCCGGCCGCATCCGCAGTGCTCTCCGATGCGGCGGCGATGTGGTCAGCGGCGGTGCTGAGACGGTCAGAGGTGTCGGCCACCTTGGTGAGGCTGCCCCTGAACCGGTCCAGCATGCCGTTGATGCCGTTGGCCAGCGCCCCGACCTCGTCCTTGCTGTTGACCGTGAGGCGCTTGCCCAGATCGGCGTTTTGTTCGATCTCCGCCATGGTGTCCCGCATGCCCAGCAGGGGGGAGATGACGATCCGGCGCAGCAGCCAGAGCACCAGTATGACGCCCAGGATGAAGATCACCACGTTGACTACAGCGCTGTCGATCAGGTTCTGGCGCGTGCGGCCATCCAGTTCGGCCAGGGAATAGGTGGTGCGCACGGCGGCAAGCACGCTGCCTTCGGGCACGTCGTGACATTTCAGGCAGTTGGTGCCCAGATAGTTGCTGCTGGCCCGGATGGGCGCGATGTAGGTGACCGTGCGCTGGCCGTGGTCCTCACCCATCAGGCTGAGGGACTCCCCCCCTAGGGCACGCTGGTCCAGTTCGTCCAGGGGCGGCTGCTTCTGAGAACCAAATTCGTCCGCGTATTTGGGTGCATGCACGATGCGCAAGTCCAGCACGCCGCTTTCTGCAAGCAGCTTTTTGCGCAGGCTGTCGCGCTGGCTGATGGTGTGGGTGATCATCAGAGTGTTCAGGCTATCGAAATAGCTCCGGCCGATGTCTCGCGCCTTGTCCTGGGCGACCTGCTTGGCCAGCGTGCGTTCGCTCTCGGTGGTGAGGAGCATCGATACCAGGAGGACAGATAGGAAGATTAAACCAATGGCCAGGATGATCTTGGCCTGGACGGAGCTTGTGGTTCGAGCCATCAGTTTTAGTCTCCCAAAAATTTTTGGCCGCTAGGCGCTTTTCGGTGAATGAGAATGGGTCGTGCTGCCTCCTTATCGGACAGGAAGCAGTCGTACTTTAATACTAGAGCCGACCCGGCTCATGATCGGGTGCTGACTATCTAATGGCTTTCCCTGAGTGCCTGCACGGCCCGCCGATGCTGACGGAACAGCCATTGTTCCCAGGCCTCCCTGGCCGGTTCAGGTATGGACAGCCATCGGACCTGGACCTGGTTCGCATCGACCTCCACCACATGCGCCGGCAACTGGACCGGCACGGGTAGGCCGGCGGCGGAGTACAGGTGCAGCAACAGGTTCGCCTCCATGGGCGGCGGTATCGCCGCCCGAAACCGGACCCCGTCCGCCATCAGGGTCAGGGCCGAGGGTGGAGGGGGGCGTCGGCCGCCGGACAGGGCTTGGGCGAGCAGGTACAGGGAGAGGTCCAGTTTCGCCTCCAGCCGTTCCGAGCCGCGTTCGGATTCGCTTTCACGGCCGGGTACGGCTTCCATCAGATTCGCCACCCGCAGGGTCAGGAGGCTGCCGTGCCAGAGGCTCTCCGTTTCGGTGTCGGTGAAGTCATGCTGTGTCCAGCTCATAGGGAGGGCGGCATCCACCTTCAGCATCTCATCGGCCATCGTCGTTGCCTCCAAGGTGTTCGGTACCGTCCCGCGCAAGCAGGGCGGTCCCGTAGGCTGCCTCCTGGACCGCGGCGGTCTCCACCGGGACGCCCAGCAGCCTTTCTCTCAACCGAGTATATGCGGCGTTGGCCGCGCCGCCACCACAGGTGCTGACCCGCGTGAGCGGTGTGGCGCCCAGTTCCTGCAGCCTGCGGTAGCCCAGGGCCTCGATGCGGGCCAGACCCTCCAGCAAGCCCTGGAGAAACTCACCCTCGTCCACCGGCCGGGGCGCGAGCCTGGGCGGCATCTGCGGGTCGTTGTGGGGAAAACGTTCGCCCGGCGCGGGTAGCGGATAGTAGTCCAGGCCCGTGTCCCGGTTCGGATCGATTCCCGCGGACAGTTCCGCCAGCCGGGCATCGTCGAAAAACCTGCGCAGGACGCCCCCGCCCGCATTGGAGGCGCCCCCGGCCAGCCAGAGGCCTCCGAACCAGTGGCTGTACACGCCGTAGGCACCGCTTTCCACGCGTCTTTCCGAGAGCAGCTTGAGGACCAGGGTGCTGCCCAGGGAGGTGACCGCCTCTCCGGGTTTCCGCACCTCCGCCGCCAGGAAGGCCGCGATGGAGTCGGTGGTCCCGG
>JBJKSP010000362.1:0-3397 GCA_046703865.1 Thiobacillaceae bacterium | reverse complement strand
CGTCCAGACAGGGGATGATGCGTTTGGCGAGACCCATCAGTGCCTGATCCGGTATTCCGCGGAGCGGCCGTGGGCCTGCAGCCCCTCGCCGTAGGCCAGGGCGGCGGCCAGCTCACCCAGGGTCGTGGCGCCCGCCTGGGAGACCTGGATCAGGCTGGAACGCTTCTGGAAGTCGTACACCCCCAGGGGGGAGGAGAAACGGGCCGTGCGGGAGGTGGGCAGCACGTGGTTGGGACCGGCGCAGTAGTCGCCGATGGCCTCGGTGGTCTGCCTGCCCATGAAGATGGCACCGGCATGACGGATGCTTGGCAGGAGGGCCTGGGGGTCCTCCACCGAGAGCTCCAGATGCTCGGGGGCGATGCGGTTGGCGATCTCCGCGGCCTCGGCCAGGTCGCGGCACAGGATCAGGCCGCCACGTCCGGTGAGGGATTGTTCGATGACCGCCTGACGCGGCATGGTCGGCAGCAGCCTGTGGATGCTGGCCTCCACGGCGTCCAGGAAGGCGGCGTCCGGACTGATCAGGAGGGATTGGGCCAATTCGTCGTGCTCGGCCTGGGAGAACAGGTCCATGGCGATCCAGTCGGGGTCGGTACGGCCGTCGCAGATCACCAGGATCTCCGAAGGGCCGGCCACCATGTCGATGCCCACCACCCCGAACACCCGGCGCTTGGCCTCCGCCACGTAGGCGTTGCCGGGACCCACGATCTTGTCCACCTGGGGCACGGTCTCGGTACCGTAGGCCAGTGCCCCCACTGCCTGGGCACCGCCGATGGTGAACACCCGGTCCACGCCCGCCACCGCCGCGGCCCCCAGTACCAGGTCGTTCTGCACGCCGTCCGGCGTGGGCACCACCATGATGAGTTCCTTCACCCCCGCCACCTTGGCAGGAATGGCGTTCATGAGCACCGACGATGGATAGGCCGCCTTGCCGCCGGGGACGTACAGTCCGACCCGGTCCAGTGCCGTGACCTGCTGCCCCAGCAGGGTGCCGTCGGCCTCGGTATAGGTCCATGACCCCTGCAACTGCCTCTCGTGATAGCTGCGGATGCGCTCGGCAGCACTCTTGAGGGCGTGTTCCAGACGCAAGGGCAGGGAATGCAGGGCCTGGTCCAGGCGTTCATGGGAAAGCTCCAGCTCGACCAGGCTGCCTGCCTGCAGACGGTCGAACCGGGCGGTGTAGTCCAGCACCGCGGCATCCCCCCGCATGCGCACCGCGTGCAGGATCTCCACCACGGCGTTTTGCACGGCGGCGTCCGTTTCCGTGGAAAAGGCCAGCAACTGTTCCAGCCGGGCATGGAAGTCGGCGGCGGCCGAGTCGAGTCGGGTGATTTGAATCGTGGTGCTCATGGCAGGCTTTGCTGCGGGGAATTTATGGATTATAGCGGCAATCGACCCCTGAGCGGTGGGTCTGGGTTGCTCCCCCGTTTCAGCCCGATGCCGCCTGACGGAAGGCCTCGATGATGGGTTGCAGGGTGGCATGCTTGAGCTTGAGGGCCGCCTGATTGACCACCAGCCGGGAGCTGATGGGGACGATCTCCTCCACGGCCGCCAGGTGGTTGGCCTTGAGGGTGCCGCCGGTGGACACCAGGTCCACGATAACGTCCGCCAGCCCCACCAGGGGCGCCAGTTCCATGGACCCGTAAAGCTTGATCAGATCCACGTGGACCCCCTTGGCGGCGAAGTGCAGCCTGGCCGTTTGCACATACTTGGTCGCCACCCTGAGCCTGGCGCCGCGACGAACCGCGGCCGCGTAGTCGAATCCCACCGGCGCGGCCACCATCATCCGGCACTTGGCGATGTGCAGGTCCACCGGCTGGTATAGCCCCTCACCGCCGTGCTCCATGAGCACGTCCTTTCCCGCCACCCCCAGGTCGGCGGCACCGTGCTGCACGTAGGTAGGCACGTCGGTGGCGCGCACGATGATCAGCCGCACGTCCTCCCGGTTGGTGCCGATGATCAGTTTGCGGGAAGACTCCGGGTTCTCGCCGGGGACGATGCCGGCAGCCGCCAGCAGGGGCAGGGTCTCCTCGAAGATGCGCCCCTTGGACAGGGCCAGGGTCACGTTCACGTTTGCCGCTCCCGCCGGATGGCCGCGCCCAGGGCCGAGAGCTTGGCCTCGAGGTGCTCGTAACCCCGGTCCAGGTGATAGATGCGTTCCACGGTGGTCTGGCCTTCGGCCACCAGCCCCGCGATTACCAGACTTGCCGAGGCGCGCAGGTCCGTGGCCATGACGGTGGCGCCCTGCAGCCGGTCCACCCCTTGCACCACGGCGGTGTTCCCGTCGATCTGTATGTCCGCGCCCAGGCGCTGCAATTCCACCGCATGCATGAAGCGGTTCTCGAAGATGGTCTCCCGTATCACCGCCGTGCCCTCCGCTATCGCGTTGATGGCCATGAACTGGGCCTGCATGTCGGTGGGGAAGGCGGGATAGGGGGCGGTGCGGATGGACACGGCCTTGAGCCTGGCCGGAGCGGCGATGACGATGGCCTCGTGGCGGGGCGATTTCTCGCTGACGATCTCGCAACCGGCATCCATGAGCTTGTCCACGGCGGCATCGAGATAGCCGGTGGAGGTGCCCGTCAGACGGACCCTGCCCCCCGTGGCCGCGGCGGCGCAGAGCAGGGTGCCCGTTTCGATGCGGTCCGGCATCACGCGGTGGGTGGTGCCGTGCAGGCGTTCGACGCCGCGGATGCGGATCACGTCCGTACCGGCACCGCCGATCTGCGCCCCCATGGCCACCAGGCAGTTGGCCAAGTCCACCACCTCCGCTTCACGGGCGGCGTTCTCGATCACCGTTTCTCCTTCGGCCAGACAGGCCGCCATCATGAGATTTTCTGTGCCGGTCACGGTGACGATATCGGCAAAGATGCGCGCGCCCTGCAGGCGAGTGGCCCGAGCAAGCACATAGCCGTGCTCCACCGACACCTCGGCCCCCATGGCCTGGAGTCCTTTGATGTGCTGGTCCACCGGCCGCGCCCCGATGGCACAGCCGCCGGGGAGGGAGACCTTGGCCTCGCCGTGGCGGGCGGCCAGGGGCCCCAGGACCAGGACTGAGGCCCGCATGGTCTTGACCAGCTCATAGGGCGCCACGGGATCTGTGAGCCCGGAGGCATCGAGCATGACGGTGTCCGCCTCGCGCACCGCCTTGACCCCCATCTGGCGCAACAACTCCAGCATGGTGCCGATGTCGTTCAGGGCCGGCACGTGGGTCAAGATCAGCGGCTCCCGGGTCAACAGCGCCGCGCAGAGGATGGGCAGGGCCGCGTTCTTGGCGCCGGAAACGGCGACCTCGCCGCTCAGGCGCCGGCCGCCCGTGATGACGAGCCTATCCATTGGCGGTCCGCCACTCCTCCGGCGTGAGGGTCTTCATGGACAGGGCGTGAATGTCTGCCTTCAT
>JBJKSP010000361.1:0-3810 GCA_046703865.1 Thiobacillaceae bacterium | reverse complement strand
GTTCGAAACCGCCCGCCTCGGCGGCCTTGCCCACGGCCAGGAGCAGGCTGCCTGCCAGGGCCCACTTGAGGTCCCGGCGCAGCCGCTGCCCCGCCTCCGGGTCCTGTGCGCCGGCGGCCGTGGGCATGAGCACCTGCAGCGTTCCCACGGCGGTCAGGCCGACGAAGCCGTAGAGGTTGACGTGCAGGTGGAAGGCCGCAAGCACGGCATGCCAGCGCGGCGCGAACGGGATGAGGGCCGCCGCGGCCAGTCCCGCCGCCAGGCAGCCCATGGCCGCCACGTACCAGGCCAGTCCCGGATGGGGCCCGCCCACGGCCCGGCGTGCCCGCGCCCGCATCCACACGGCCATGGCCAGGGCGCCCACCAGGCCGCTGACCGCCGCCAGGGAAACGAAGGTCCGGGCCAGCAGCCCCAGCAGGGTCGCGCTCACCAGGACGCCCGCCGCCACCATGAGCCAGGGCAGGCGCCTCATCCAGATCCCCGCTTCACGGCCACGCGTCAGGACGGGGGTGAAATGCTGCATGGCCGCCGTGATCAGGCCCATGATCCCCACGGCCAGGATCAGATGGGCCCAGAAGGCAGGCGGGGCCACGACCAGGCGTGGCAGTGCCAGGGCGCCGGCGAGCAGGGCCAGGGTCAGGACCAGCAGGGAGAGGAGCACGGCCGGGACTATGCGGTCGACCCGGAACGGTGGTGCCTAGCGCCGGATGAAGTCGATGACCACGCCCACCTCGCCCTGCTCCAGATACTGGACCTCCACGGTCTCGCCATAGCGGGCCTGCATCTGCTGTAGCAACGGGAGAGGATTGTGGTCGTTGACGAAGCGCATGCGCTCGCCCGGCGCAAGGGCATCGATGGCCCCGAATATCGCGGCATGGCGGAAGCGCTTGGCGATGCCCCGCGCGTCGAATCCGTAGATGCCGTCGGAGCGGGTGTGGTTGTGCATCGGGGTGGAGATGGGGATCTGCATGGGGCCTCCTCGGTCGTCAAAGGGCATCGCATTGTCGGCGCCCATGACTGCAGCGTCCTTGACAAATGTCAGGGTCGTGAGACCCTGCTGATGCCTCTACCGGGATGCGTGTGAGCTCGGTGACCTGACACGGCTTGGTCCGCGAGATCCTGACAGACTGCCACCATAGGCCAGGAAGAGCCTTCTTGCCCGCAACAGGTTGAGCCATAGAACCTGGGCGCCCGCGCCCAGAGCCAAGAGCCCGGGAACGGCCGCGGGAGGTGGAAGGAAGGGCGCCGGCAGCAAGAGCAGGACCGCCGTCAGGTGCAGCCGGAAATGTCGACGGGCGACCTCGTCGGGGATCATCTCCTTCATGTTGGGGATCGTGCCGACCTTGGCGCCGGTCTGTGCCTGGAGGTGGAACCACGCCAGGAAAGGCACGATCTTGTAGAGCATGCCCATGACCACCGACATGGCGAAGCCGATCAGGAAGGCCATGCCCAGGCTCAGTTGCACCGGTTCCTGCCAGTCCTCAGGAATGAACGCCAACGCCGGCAAGGCCAGGGCGGCCAGGACCAGGCCGGCCATACCCAGGCGCCAGAAGTCCAGGGTCACGTCCGGTAGCCTGCGCCGGCGGTGGGCCTGGATTCGCAGCGTGGCAGCGGCGAACCAAACGGCCGCAACCGACCCGGCCAGCCGCGCTGACCAAGACAGTGCGCCTTGTCCTTCCCATGGACCCAGCTGGGCCAGGGTATACAGGAAAAGCGCCGCTAGGACGATCCAGGCGGCAACATGGACCAAGGACGCGGGATAGGGTGGGGTGATCTGTAACATGGGCACGACCTGGTAGGCGACACCCATGACCAGGATCAACACCCAGCCAGCCAGCCCCCAAGCCGCATGGACGTCCACCAGGGCGGGTAGTTGCACGGGCGCGTTGACCCCGTTCAGCATGGCTATCAGGCCCAAGCCCAATCCGAGGGTAACGACCAGGGCGATACCCGCTTTGCGCAGGGGCCAGGCGACCCAGGCCAGGGTCACGCTGCGAGAGAGTCCATAGCCGATCGTGGCGAGCAGAGGTAGCAGTCCAAGAGTCAGGGTGATCGACCCTGTCGCAAGCCAGGCCCCATTGCCAGACAGCATCCCCCACGCCAAGGCGGGCGTTCCCATCGACAGGCCGATCAAGCCCAGTTTTGCCACAGCGACGGCCCCACGTACTCGCACGCCCAGGACCACCGGCAGGATCTGGAGCAGGGAACCGAACATGGCCGACCCCAGGAAACCCAGCGTGACCAGGTGGGTGAGGGCCAGCGTCGCGGGAACCCAGCGACCTGCCGGCCATTGAAACACCAGGGCCAGGCCGGCGGTAACGGCCAGCATGAGAAACAGAGGGGCTGCCAGGTACAGGCACAAGGGTGCGGCAAGGGGCGGTGCCTGATCGTAGGAGAGACCCGGCCGGCTCATGACACGGCACCCGGCCCGTGTTCGATCAGCACCGCATAGCAGCCGTCCGGGAGGATTTGGGTTTTATGGTGGTGCCCCAGCTGGTCCAGGATCGCATACAGGGGCAGCGGCTCGCGGTGGATAAGCAGGCGCAAGCGCCGGCCGGGGTGGAGCAGGGCGAGGGTGGCCAGGACCCGCTCCAAAGGCTCCGGCGGCTCCAGCCAGCGGGCGTCCACCAGGACTTCGTCCTGACCGCTGTCAGCGCCGCCGGCCATCAGGACGCTTGGAGCCCCATGTCGTCCATGCGGCTGATCAGCTCGCCGGAGCGATCCGAGAGCGCCCGATCTGCCATGGGGTAGAGGACCTGCTCTTCCTTCAGATTGTGCTGGCGCAACAGCATCAGCAGCGTCTCCGAAAGTCCCAGATAGGCCCGCGCATCCTCCCGCGCCAGTGACTGGGCCATGGCCGAGATGGTCTCGCGCATCTGATCGTGTTCCTCGCGCATGACGTAGGTGGGCCCGCCTTGCATGCCTGTGCGGGCCTCAAAGACCGGAAACAGCACCTCCTCCTCCCGACCGAAATGTCGCAGGGTGGCGTGTTCGAACGCGCTAAAGCGCATCCGGGCAGCGTCCCAATCCTGCTTGGCCACGGCGTCTTCGGCCTCGGCGAACAGTTGGTCGCAGTGCTGATGGTCATCGGAAAGATATCGGGTGAGTTCGTTCATCAGATCTCCGCTGCATCGGGCCGATGGCGTCCATCTTCTGGAGATCGCCGGTGGGACGCCTTGACTTTGGGCAAGTACACAGGGCGGCGAGTTGGACATCCTTGCGGCCTCTTCAAGGAGTCCGCCCATGATGTTTCCGGAATTTTTCGCACAAATCCCCTCGTTGCTGCTGCGGGACCCCTTGGCCGAGGTCCTGGGCGCGGCCCGAGACGGACTGGTTGAATACCGGTATTCGGATGCCGTGAAGCTGGCCGGGCACTCCTGCCCCACGGTGGCGGGCGCCTGGCTGTTGACCCGGCGGGCACTTAAGCGGCTCCACCCACAAGGTGTGCCCGAACGCGGAAATCTACGGGTTGAGCTACGCGAGTCCCAAGAAGCCGGCACCACCGGCGTGATAGGCAGCGTCATCGGACAGATCACGGGCGCCGCCGGCCCGGCCGGATTCAAGGGCCTGGCTGGACGCTATGCACGTTGCGGCCTGATGAGCTTTGGCAGGCAGATGCAGGGCGAGGCGCGGTTCACGAGGCTGGATACGGATGAGACAGTGGAACTGGGCTATCAACCGGGCGCGGTTCCACCCTCGCCCGCCCTGCAGACACTCTTGCCAAAGCTGCTGGGGGGAAAAGCCTCAGTGCAAGAAATGGCCGAATTCGGTCGCCTTTGGCAAGAGCGCGTCCGACGCATCCTCTTGGAC
>JBJKSP010000360.1:0-15672 GCA_046703865.1 Thiobacillaceae bacterium | reverse complement strand
CTACTCGGTCGTCCTGACCGAGCAACTCAGGGACGTCATCGACGAGATCCCGGTGCGCCCCACCAGCCTTACGCCGGGCATGGTCCTGTCACGCGACCTGCGGCATCGCGACGGCTACATGCTCCTGGCCAAGGGCTACGTGGTCGATCCTGCCGTGATCGCCCAGCTGGCCAAGATCGAGGCCACCGAAGGGCATCCCATGATGGTCTATATCTGCCGGTCAGCCCCTGCGGCCTAGGATGGGAAGGCCGTGTATGGACACACGGCCCAGACTCAGCTCAGGGCGATGGCCAGGTAAATGGCATACAGGGTGCCGTTTACCGCCAAGTGCCAGACCCGCAGTTGGCCCTGCCGCAGCAAGAGGCGCAGCCAGGTGGCCGCCAGCAGGGTGATGACCACGCCGGAAAGGACCTCTCTGCGGGGTGACCACGGGGTCAGGAGGATGCCGATGGCCGGCAGCAGGGTGCCCTGGAATACCATGGCACCGGTGATGTTGCCAAAGGCCAGGGTGTCCTTGCGCCTGCGTATCCACAGGATGGAGTTGACCTTCTCGGGCAGCTCCGTGGCGACGGGCACGATCATGAGGGAGAGCACCAGTGCGGAAATCCCCAGCAGGGGCGCAGCCTGCTCGATGCCGTGGATGAAACCCTTCGCGCCCGCCACCAGCAGCGCCAAGGCGGCGCCCAGTTGTACGAGCAGGGTGAACCAGTTCTCCGGCAGCCCGATCCGTGACAGGAGCAGGGGTTCCTCGGCGTCGGTGCCGTGGCCGTCCTTGACCAGCCTGTCGGAGGATTTCAGGGTCAACAGCATGTAGAAGAAATAGATCAGCACCATGACGAAGGCGATGCCAGCCCGCAGGGCCGGGGTGTGATGGGGAACGAACAACGCCACGCAGGACAGGGCGAAGGAAGCCAGGAAGAAGTTGAGGTCTCGGGTCAGGCCGGTGCGCTCCGGGTTCAGAGGCCCCAGCCCGCCGCGCTTGGGCCAGACCGACAAGGCCATGAGGAAGAGCGAGAGGGTGGAGAGCATGAGGGGCGCCCCCAGGATCGCACCCACCCCGATTTCCTGGTTGAGCTGGTGGTTCTTGGTGCCCGCGAACACGGCCAGCAGGGGCACAACGGTCTCCGGCAGGGCGGTGCCCACGGCGGCGAACAGGGAACCCGTCACACCCTCCGAGATCCTGAGCCGTTCACCCAGATGCTCCAAGGCATTCACGAAGACCTCGGCGGCGATGAGGATCAGCACCAGGAAGAACAGCAGTTCGAGGGCCAGCATGCCAGACTCCGGTAAGGTAAGTGCGCATTTTAACAGCGCCCCCGGGGCGCTTTTCCTGGAAAATGCCCCTGCATGGAAGGCCTGGATGAATTCGATTTTCACGCCCGTCTGCGGGACGGGCCGGGGCTTGCCCTGGTCCTGTTCTCCAGCCCCACCTGCGGTGGCTGCCGCCGGGCGGAGGGCCTACTGCGTGCGGCCGTCCCCCCAGGGGTGCGCCTGTACCGCGTGGACGTACAACGCAGCCTGGCCCTTGCGCGTGCCTACGAGGTGTTTCATCTGCCTGTCCTGTTCCTGTTCAGGGACGGACAGTTCCATGCGCGCCTGGATTGCGAGATCACCCCTTCGGCGCTTAGGGCTGCCATGGGCGAGGCCTTGGCCCTTCCCGCTCAGGAGGAACCATGAGACGTGAGACATGGCGGCTGGACGAATTCGGATGGCTCCAGGAGGGGCAGCGCATCCCCTCGTCCAATTGCGACGAGCGGCCGCCGGGTGAGTCCATCACCCTGCTGGTGGTCCACAATATCAGCCTGCCACCCGGGGAGTTTGGCGGTCCGGGGGTGGTCGACCTGTTCACCAACCGCCTGGACCCGGCCGCACATCCCTACTACGAGACCATCAGCGGACAACTTGTCTCGGCCCATTTTTTCATACGCCGCGACGGGGAACTGATCCAGTTCGTGCCCTGCACGAAGCGGGCCTGGCACGCGGGGATATCCAGCTGGAAGGGTCGCCCGCGCTGCAATGACTACTCCATCGGGGTGGAACTGGAGGGGGCCGACGACCTGCCCTATACGGACGCCCAGTATGATCGCCTGGCCAAACTGATCGTCGCCTTGCGGCGCAGCTATCCAGACCTGGTCGACCTGGCCGGCCACGCCGACGTCGCCCCTGGCCGGAAGACCGATCCGGGGCCCCACTTCGACTGGGGGCGGCTGCGTGCCTCGCTGGCTGTGAACCGCTAGACTTCAGGCCGCCTGGGCCGGGATTTCACTGCCGATGCACTTGATGCGGTTGCGCTCGTCAACGTAGACCAGGCGGGGCTGGTAGGCATGCAGTTCCACCTCGTTGTAGACGGCGTAGGTGGCGATGATGAGCAGGTCGCCGACTGCGACCTTGCGCGCCGCCGCGCCGTTGACGGAGATCATGCCGCTGCCCCGGGCGCCCCGGATGGCATAGGTGGAAAAGCGTTCGCCGTTGTTGATGTTGTAGATCTCGATCTGCTCGTACTCGCGGATGTCCGCCGCCTCCAAGAGCGTTTCGTCGATGGCGCAGGAGCCTTCGTACTCCAGCTCGGAAGCGGTCGCGCACACGCGGTGGAGCTTGGACTTGAGCATGGTACGTTGCATGTTCAGGTATCCGGTCGAAACACAAGGCCTAACATTATAGCCTCTGTGGCGCACTGCAACATAGGTCGAGGTTGTCGATGAGTCGGGTGCGGCCCAGGTGGGCCGCGGCCAGGACCACGAGCCGTTCCTCCCCGGATGAGGGGGTGAGCAGGCTGTCCTGGCTGCGGACGGAGACGTAGTCCACCCGCCATCCGTGCCGGATCAATTCCTCCCGGGCCGCGGATTCGATGGCCTGAAGGTCGCGTTCGCCCCGCTCAAGGCGTTCGGCCGCCTCGCGCAGTACGGCGTAAAGCCGCGGCGCCTCGCGGCGTTCCTCCGGGCTCAGGTAGCCGTTGCGGGAGGACAGGGCCAGACCGTCCGGTGCCCGGACCGTCTCTCCCTCCAGGATCACGATGGGCAGGTTGAGCTGGCGCACCATGGCCTTGATGATGTAAAGCTGCTGGTAATCCTTCTTGCCGAAGGCCGCGTAGCGGGGCACCACCATGTGGAACAGCTTGAGCACCACGGTGGCCACGCCCTGGAAATGACCGGGACGGTAGGCGCCGCAGAGCTCATCGGCCAAGGGGGGCGCCACCCGCACTTCCTGGGGCTCGGGGTACATTTCCGCCTCGTCGGGGGCAAACACCAGGTCGGTGCCTAGCGGCCTGAGCAGGCTGCAGTCCGCCTCCAGGGTACGCGGGTAGCGGCCGTAGTCCTCGCCGGCGCCGAACTGGAGCGGGTTGACGAAGATGCTGACGACAGCTGGTTGTCCGGTATTGCGGGCCTGTCGGACGAGGTCCAGGTGGCCCGCGTGCAGGTTGCCCATGGTGGGCACGAAGGCGATGTCGCGTTCACCTGCCAGACGCTCGCGCAGCTCGGCGAGGCTGTGGATGAGCTCCATCAGAAACTGTGTTCGTGCCCCGGAAAGTTGCCCGATTTCACCGCGGTGACGTAATTCTTGATGGCGGTTTCAAGATTCCAGGCGCCTTCCAGAAAGTCCCGGGCGAAGCGGGGGGGATGGACCGTGAGGCCCAGCAGGTCCTGCAGGACCAGGACCTGACCGTTGCATTGCGGACCGGCGCCGATGCCGATGGTGGGGATGGTGAGGCGCTGGGTCACCTCCTCGGCCAGGACGGATGGGATGGATTCCAGCACCAGCAGCTGGGCGCCTGCCTCCTCCAGCATGAGCGCATCGTGCAGCAGGCGCTCCGCCGCCACGCTGTCGCGGGCCTGGGCGCGATAACCGGTCACGTTGACCGACTGGGGCAACAGGCCCAGGTGGGCACAGACGGGGATGCCACGCTGGGTCAGGAACCGGACCGACGGCACCATGAGATCGCCGCCTTCCAGCTTGACCATGTTGGCGCCGGCGGCCATCAGGCGTGCGGCACTGGCATAGGCCTGCTCCGGGCTTTGCTGGTAACTGGCGAAGGGGAGATCGGCAAGGATGAAGGCATCCGTGTTGCCACGGGCCACCGCCTCGGTGTGGTAGACCATCTGTTCCAGGGTGACGGGCAGGGTCGTGCCGTGTCCCTGGATGGTCATGCCCAGGGAATCACCCACCAGCAGGATGTCCACGCCGCTGACGGCCATCAGGCGGGCGAAGCTGGCGTCATAGCAGGTCAGGGCGACGAGCTTCTCACCCAACTCGATCTTCTGTAGCAACTGTGGCAGGAACATGCCTAATTCCCCCGGTTGAAGAACTCCCTCGGTCCCCGCATTTCCTGGATGTGGTGGACCAGCAAATCGAAATCCTCCTGCTTGTCGGCGAAGTTGAGATGTTCGCTGTTGACGATGAGCAGGGGGGCGGATTCGTAATGATAGAAGAACTCGGTGTAGTTCTTCGCCAATTCTTCCAGATAGGCCTCGGAGATATGGCGCTCGTAGGGACGTCCGCGTTTGCGCACCCGATCCAGGAGGATGGTAAGGGGGGCCTGCAGATAGATCACCAGATCGGGCGGAGGGCTCAGGGGTTTCAGGTCCACGTAGATCTTCTGGTAGAGATCGAACTCCGTCCCCTCCAGGTTGAGGCGGGCGAAAAGTGCGTCCTTGTCCAGGAGGTAGTCCGCCACTGTCGTGGTGGTGAAGAGGTCGCCCTGGGCCAGGTTGCGTGCCTGGTCGTGGCGCGAGAGCAGGAAGGACAGTTGGGTGGGCAGGGCGTAGCGCGGTCGGTCCTCATAGAAGCGGGCCAGGAACGGATTGTCTTCTGCACGTTCCAGCATCAATTCGGCATCCAAAAGCCCTGCAAGCCTGACGGCCAGGCTGGTCTTGCCGACACCGATGGGGCCTTCCACGGCGATGTAGCGGAGCCGCTCGATCTGCATGGTCAGGCCGGAATGTCCTGGGGATCGGGGACCAGACGGGTCACGGAGACGGTGTCCAGCCCTGCCAGCAGGGCCTTGGCCTGGCCGTGCCCGGGGATGACGCAGTCCGGTGCGATTTCGGTCAGGGGCATCAGGACGAATGCCCGCTCATGCATACGGGGGTGGGGAAGGGCGAGTCCGGCCTCGTGTACATAAAGGCCGTCGTAGAGGAGCAGGTCCAGGTCCAGGGTCCGCGGCGCGTTCTTGTACTCTCGCCGGCGTCCGTGGCGGACCTCGATGTCCAGGCATTCGTCCAGCAGGGTACGTGGATCGAGCCTGGTGCTGAGCCAGGCCACGGCATTGACGAAATCCGGCTGGGCAGGCCCTCCCACTGCTCGGCTGAGATAAAGGGCGGAACGCTTCACCAGGACGGTGGCCGGCAAGTTCGAGAGTTCGTCGAAGGCGCGCCGTACCTGGGCGGCCGGTTCGGCAAGGTTCGCCCCCAGGGCCACGAAGGCGTCCACGGGATCAGACATGTTGTTCCGAGGGCAGTTCCGGGTTTTGTGCCTCATCGGCGGGCGTCTGCCGTGGGCGTCGGCGGCGCCGGCGTTTACGTGCGCCGTCGCCCTTGGCAGGCTGCAGCATGGCCGCCCGGTCCGCCTCGGAGGCGTCCTGGAAGCGGGCCCACCAATCCGCCAACTCCTGGGCCGCGTCACCACCCCTGGCGCGTACCTGCAGGAAGTCGAAACCGGCTCGGTAGCGCGGATGGGTCAGCAGCCGGTAAGGCCGCGCCCCACTGCGTTGTTCGAAACGGGGTTGGAGTGCCCAGATCTCCTTGATCATGCCGTCGAAGCGGCGCGGGAAGGCAAGCGCATCGCGTTGCCGTTCCAGGGTTTCTTCCATGGCTTCGAACAATGCTGGCTGGGGGGCCTGCCCCTCTTCTTGGTAGCGTTGCCATAGCGACTGCATGTCGAACCAAAGCAGACAGGCCAGCATGAACGCCGGGGAGGCCGACTGGCCGTGGCGCACGCGCTCATCCGTGTCGTGCAGGGCGGCATGCAGGAAATGCTGGCGCTGGGGGTCGTCCAGGATGGCGTCGAGCATAGGGAGCACGCCATGGTGCAGACCCTCGGCCCGCAACTGTCTGACCCCGCGTTCGGCATGACCCGAGAGCAGCAGCTTCATCATCTCGTCGAACAGCCGTGCCGGCTGGATACGGCCCAGCCACGGGGCCAGTTCGGCGATGGGCGCTCGGGTGGCTGGGTCGATGTGAAAATCCAGTTTCGCCGCGAAACGGGCCGCGCGCAACATCCGGACAGGGTCTTCCTTGAATCGGGTGAGCGGGTTCCCGATGATGCGCAGCGCCCGCTTGCGGGCATCCCTGACGCCGCCATGGTAGTCCCAGACCTCCTGGTTTTCCGGCTCGTAGTACAGGGCGTTGACGGTAAAGTCACGCCTGGCGGCGTCCTCTTCCTGGGTGCCGAACACGTTGTCGCGCAAGATCAGGCCGTCCTCGTCCGTGACGCGTTCATCCTCCTGGTCGTCGTTTTGGGGGTTGCCCGCCCTGAAGGTGGTGACCTCGATGGTGTCGGCGCCGCAATACACATGGGCGATGCGGAAGCGCCGACCGATGACGCGCGAGCGGCGGAACAGGGTGCGCACCTGTTCGGGCGTGGCGTTGGTGGCGACGTCGAAATCCTTGGGTTGTTTGCCCAGGAGGAGATCACGTACCGCCCCCCCCACGATGAAGGCCGCATGACCCGCCTCCCGGAGGGTGCGGGTCACCTTGAGGGCACAGGGATGGATGCGTTCCCTGGGGATGCCGTGGTCCGACAGGGGCAGGATGTGGGGGCCGCCCGAGTTGCCCGGCATTCCCAGGACCTTGCGAATGAAGCGCCTGATCATCGGGCTGTGAACGTCCTGGTGATCCGGATGAGGTGTCTCATCGGGGAGGTCGCGTTTGTGTCATGAGTGTGCAAGGATTATATCCGTTCTGTTTCATGGCTTGCCCGGCCTCGTCCCGGCAGGCTAAATTACATGGATTCAACCCAACCAACGGGAACGCGGGAGTGCTAGCCCTAATCGAAGCTGCCGGTTGGCCGATCTGGCCGCTCATCTTTGCATCCATCATCGCTCTCGCCATCATCTTCGAGCGTTTGTACAGCCTGCGCACCCCCCTGGTGGCGCCGCCCCACCTGCTCGAGCAGACCCTGGAGAGCGTGCGTCGCCACGGTGTGACGCCCGAGATCCTGCGTGTCCTGGCCGAGGGTTCGCCCATGGGCAGCATCCTGGCGGCCGGTTTGCGCAGTCTGGGGGCCAGCCGTGACCTGATGAAGGAATCCCTGGAGGAGTCCGGCCGTGCCGTTGCCCACGAGTTGGGGCGTTATCTCACGACCCTGGGCACCATCGCCTCGGTGTCGCCGTTGCTGGGCCTGCTCGGCACGGTGATCGGCATGGTGGAGATCTTCGGCTCCCAGACGCCCACGGGCGGCAACCCAGCGGTGCTGGCCCACGGCATCTCCGTGGCCCTTTACAACACCGCCTTCGGTTTGATCGTGGCCATTCCCAGCATGATCTTCTACCGCTATTTCCGCGGCAAGGTGGGCGCCCTCCTGGTGGAGATGGAACAGCAGGCCCTGCGCCTGGTGGATCTCGTGCACAGCGAACGCAGAGGGGCATAGCCCGTGAATTTCCAGCGCGGTGCCCGGCGCGACGAACCCGAGATCAATCTGATCCCGCTCATCGACGTTTTACTGGTGATCCTCATCTTTCTCATGGTCACCACCACTTACGCCCGTTTTTCGGAACTGCAGATCAACCTGCCCGAGGCCCAGGGTGACAATACCAAGGAGACTCCCGCCCAGATCCAGGTCGACGTGGACGCCCAAGGCCATTACCGAATCGGCGGCGCCCCCGTGGCCTACCGGGGGATCGAGAGCCTGAGGCAGGCCCTCACCCGGGCCGCGCACGGCCACAAGAATCCCGTGGTGGTCATCTCGGCGGATGCCCAGTCTACCCACCAGTCCGTCATCCGGGTCATGGACGCCGCGCGTCGGGCCGGCTACGACAGAGTAACCTTCGTGACCCAGAGCACTCCCGGCGAAAGTCCTTGAGGGCGTTTCTGGAGTCCTGCTGGTATCGGGATTCGCCGTGGTGCTATCTGCTGGCGCCTGTCTCCCTGCTGTTCCTGATCCTGTCCGGCCTGAGACGCTGGGCCTATCGCACCGGCCTGCTTGCACAGACGCGGTTGCCGGTGCCGGTCATCGTGGTGGGCAACATCACTGTGGGCGGCACGGGCAAGACGCCGCTGGTGATCTGGCTGGCGGAGACCCTCAGGGCGTCGGGCTATCGCCCCGGCGTGATCAGCCGTGGCTACGGGGGGCGCCAGAAGGCGCCTGCCCAGGTGACGGCCGGCAGCGACCCCATGGAAGTCGGCGACGAGCCGGTGCTGATCTCTCGGCTGACCGGCTGCCCGACCTGGATCGGACGCCGCCGGGCCGAGACCGGTTCGGCCCTGCTCGCCAGCAATCCCGCCGTGGATGTCCTCATCTCGGACGACGGCCTGCAGCATTACGCCCTGGCCCGTGACGTGGAGATCGTGATGGTGGACGGCGGACGGGCCTTGGGAAACGGCTGGCCCCTGCCCCTGGGGCCGTTGCGCGAACCCGCACGGCGTTTGGCAAGTGTGGATGCCGTCGTCATCAACGGCGGGCCCGGCCCCCACCTACCCGGAACTGTGCCGGTTTTCACTATGCGGTTGGAGCCTGCGCGCATCCATGCCGTGGACGACTGGTCCAGGACCCTCTCCGTCGCTGACCTCCTTGGCCATACTGCCCACGCCCTGGCCGGTATCGGGCACCCGGAACGTTTCTTTGCCATGCTCGGTGACCTGGGGATCCGGGTCATCGCTCATCCGTTTCCAGATCACCATGTCTATCGTGCGGCCGATGTACCGGACGGCACGGTGGTCATGACGGAAAAGGACGCGGTCAAATGCGCGGCGTATGCCCGGGACGACCTGTGGTGTATCGAGGTTGACGCTACCCCGGAGGTGGGGCTAAAAACCATGATTATCCACAAGCTCAAAGGCCTACATGGACTCAAAGCTGCTTGAAATCCTAGTCTGTCCCCTGTGCAAGGGTCCGTTGGTGTACAAGGAATCGGCCCAGGAGTTGATCTGCAAGGCCGACCGTCTTGCCTACCCCATCCGTGACGGCATCCCGGTGATGCTGGAGGACGAGGCCAGGCCGTTGCCGGCGGAGGAAGAAGTCTGAGGCCATGGGCCAACGCTTTCCCCTCCAGTCCCTCCTGGATTACGCCCAGCATCGCATGGCCGCGGCAGAGCGCCTGCTGAGTCTGTTGAAGCGTAAGGAGGTGCAAGCGCAACAGCGCCTGGAGGAGCTGACCGATTTCCGCCGGGAATACCAGAACCGTCTGGCGGACAATACTGCCGGTGGGATGCGCATCCATTTGCTGCGGGACTACCACCTCTTCCTGGCCAAGATCGAGCAGGCCGTCCGCATGCAGGAGCAGGAGGTGAACCTGGCGCATTCGCGTTGGGACACGGCCCATAAGCAATGGCTGGAGCAGCGCCAGAAGGTGAAGGCCTACGAAACCCTGGCCGCACGACATGTGGCGAGCGAGCTGCGCAAGGCGGAAAGGCGCGAACAGCGCCTGACGGACGAGCAGGCGACGAAACAATACATCTATCGCTCCCACCTGGAATAGGACAAGTCCTAGGCCCAGGCACGCAACTTGCATCTCACCCGTGGACGTCGACCACGGGCCATCATGGAAGCCATACCCAATCTCAGATCCGGACCTGCCACAACATCGGGGGGCGCTGTGGGGCAGCCTGCGGGGAAGGTGCCCCTCGCGACAGATGCCATGGCCCTGTTTGAACAGGTGCTCGCGGACCTGAAAGGATCCGGTGCCAAGACCGCAAACCCTCTCCTGACCGGCCTGGCCGTACAGGCGGCGCCGACGACTAGCAATATTCAGGCGAGCCCCTCAACCAACCCAGCCACCCCGGCCGCATCAACTAGTCCAGCGACACCAGCCACATCAACTACCCAAGCGACACCAGCCACCGCAGCTGCCTCAACCCCGGGGTTGGCGCTGCCCGCCGATCTGTTTGCCGTTGTTCCCGAAAGCAGGTCTTCTCAGCCGGACGGTGGGGATGGAGGCAAGTCGCGTGGGGTGGATAACGGCAAGACCAAGAACGTCCAGGGCGCCTCCGGCACTAAGGTACAAACCGAAGCACAAGACCCTGGGGCGGGGCCTGTCGCGGTTCCGTTTTTCCCGATCCTGGCAAACGCGTTCGCGCCGTCGCATGCGGTGAGCAAGGTCAATGGCAAGGCAGATCAGGCCAACTCAACCGCAAGCGCGGCAGTGAGCCCGAAAGCCGACAGAACGGCCAGTCAGGCGGCTGGTGTCACCGCCGATACGACGGTCGGTCGTGAGGCGGGTGCTGCGGCCAATGCAACGGCCAAGTCGGCAGCCAGCGCCATCGTCGATACTGCAAACGCTTCGGTGATGAACGCCGCTGTCGACACGCCGGTCGGCACGAAGGCTGCCCTTGCCAGCCTCCAGGCCTTACCGATTCCGGGTGTGACGGTGGAGCAGGTCGTTGGGGCCGTGAGCAAATCCCTCTCATCGGTCACCCATGCCCCAGATGGGAAGGGTGCCTCGGCAGGATCTGCCGGCGACCGGCAAAACCTGCCGTCTTGGGCGCCGGCCGCACTCGTCGATGTATCGGCAAATACGCCGTCGGTCCCCGTACACCCGGTCTCTCAGGACAGTGCCATCCAGATGGCCGCTCAGCAGGGAGCCAACGCAAATCTCACGGGGGTGCAACCGCAACTGGGACAGCAGGGTCTCCAACAAGCGGCTCAGGCGACCCAGAATGCCTACACGATCCCGCTTCCGGTGAAGTCGGATGGCTGGGATGGCGCATTCGGCCAGCGCATCGTGTGGATGCTGGGTCATCAGACCCATTGGGCGCAGATCTCACTCAACCCCCCCGACCTGGGGAGCGTGGATGTCCGTTTGTCCATCCATGGCAATGAGGCAGGCGCCCAGTTCTTCTCGCCGCATGCCGCGGCACGGGAGGCCATAGAGGCCGCGCTGCCGCGCTTGCGGGAGATGATGTCGGAGGCCGGTCTCAGTCTGGGGCAGGCCCAGGTCAGTGCCGATTCCTTCACCGGTGCAGGTCGGCAGGATGGGCAGGCGTACAGTCCATGGATTGGCCGGGGCGGCTCGGGAAGTCTGGGCGGTGAGACCATGATCGGTGCCGTTTCACACATGGCGCTGGGCATCGTCGATTTATACGTCTGATGCTCCAGGCCTGCTTATGAGTTTGCGTGTTCGGTCCGGTAAGGCTTGCCATCGGGCTTGTCATGTCGTAATAAGACACTTAAGCTGATTCTCGAAACCGCCTGTTTTTTAGTGGAATTCTATCCAACTGCCACAGCACGAGGACGTTATGGCCAAGGAAAAAAAGGAAGGGGTGGAAGCAGAAGAGGAAGCGCCGCCCCCTCCCAAGGTGAGCAAAAAAAAGAAGTTCTTGCTGATCATCCTGGGTGCGGTGGCCCTGGTACTGGTGGTCGTCGTCGGCGGCGTGATCTACCTGGTCATCCACAAACCTGCCGCGAACCAGCCCTATCTCCCGCAAGGCGAGGCAGGCCAGGGCATGGACGAGAACGACCAGAAACCCCCCATTTACGAAAAGCTGGACACATTCACGGTCAACCTCGCTGATCAGCAGAGTTATCTACAGGTGGAGATGGACCTCAAGGTAGCGGACAGCGAGACCCAGGAGAAAATAAAAGAGCGTATGCCCGATGTGCGGGATGCCCTGCTGCGTCTCCTGTCGAGCAAGAGCGCCGAGGAACTCTCCACGCCGGAGGGCAAAGAGGCCCTTGCAAAAGAGGTGCAAAAGGCGATTAATAGAATTATCGGTGCCAGGAGGGCCTCGGAGGGCGTCAAGGGCGTCCTGTTTACGGCCTTCATCATCCAGTGAGAGGGACGTGGCCGACGATATTCTGTCCCAGGAAGAAGTCGATGCGCTGTTGCGCGGTGTTACCGGCGAGCCGGAAGACAATGTCGCGCAGGAGGCAGAGGGGCAGATTCGTGCCTATGATATCGGGCGGCAGGAGCGGATCGTCCGGGGGCGCATGCCGACACTGGAGATCGTCAATGAACGCTTCGCACGCAATTTCCGCATCGGGCTTTTCAATCTGATCAGACGTACGGCCGAGATCTCGGTGGGACCGGTCACGGTCATCAAGTACAGTGAATTCGTGCGCAATCTGGTGGTCCCCACCAATCTGAACCTGGTCCACATGCACCCGCTGCGCGGCACGGCTCTGTACGTGTTCGACCCGAATCTGGTGTTTCTGGTGGTGGATACCCTGTTCGGTGGCGACGGGCGCTATCACATGCGGGTGGAGGGCCGCGACTTCACCCTGGCGGAACAGCGCATCATTCAAAAGATGCTCGACGTGGTGTTCGAGGAGTTCAGCAAGGCCTGGGCGCCCATCTATCCGGTCAAGTTCGAATACTTGCGATCGGAGATGAACACCCAGTTCGCCAACATCGCCACACCCACCGAGATCGTCGTCGTGACCACCTTCAATCTGGAGCTGGGTTCCGGCGGTGGCGATTTCCATGTGTGCATGCCCTACAGTATGATTGAGCCGATACGCGATCAGCTCACCAGCACGATGCAGGCCGACCGTGCCGAGGCCGATGAGCGCTGGGTATCCCAGATGACCCAGCAGGTGCAGGAGGCACAGGTGGAGTTGGTGGCCAATCTGGGGCAGACGGAGGTGACCTTGAGGCAGATCATGGGCCTGAAGGTCGGCGACGTGATCTCCCTGGACATGCCGGAGGCGGTGGTGGCCCAAGTGGATAGCGTGCCTCTGTTCGAGTGCAATTACGGCCAGGTCGATGGTCAGTTGGCGCTGAAGATCAACCGGGTGCTGCAGGGCTATGACCGCATGGCGACCCTTGGGGGTAAGCGATGAGCGAAGACGCGGAAAAGGACACCATCACCGCCGATGATTGGGCGGCTGCCATGGCGGAGCAGGAAGCGACTGAGCAGGACGCGCAGGCACAACCCTCCGGTGAGGGTGCACAGGAGGATCCCTGGGCGGAGGCCATGGCCGAGCAGAAGACCGCCGAGGCGGAAAATAAGACACAAACCGCTGAGACGGACCCAAATACACAGCCCCCCCAGGCAGTGGCCCAAGCGGCACAGGTGTTTCAAAACCTGAATCCGGAGGCCGTCCAGCCGGCCGCCAACAACCTGGATCTCATTCTGGATATCCCCGTCAATCTGACGGTGGAATTGGGCCGGACCAAGATTGCCATCCGCAACCTGCTGCAACTGGCCCAGGGTTCCGTGGTCGAGTTGGAAGGGTTGGCCGGCGAACCCATGGACGTACTGGTCAATGGTTACCTGATTGCACAGGGCGAGGTGGTGGTGGTCAACGACAAGTTTGGCATCCGGCTCACCGACATCATCAGCCCGGCGGAAAGGCTGCGCCGCCTCAACAAATGAGGTTCGTCCCGAGGCTGCTGTTGGGGGCCTGGGTCGCTCTAGTTCCCACCCTGGCCATGGGAGCGCAAAACACGGCCCCTCAGGTGACCGCCTTCGGTTCTCTGTTCCAGGCGCTGCTGGGCCTGATCATCGTCCTCGCGATCCTGTTCGGTTTTTTATGGCTGCTGAGGCGGCTTGCACCCGGGCGGATGGGGGCTCAGGGTGTGGTCAGGGTCGTCGGCGGTGTGATGGTCGGTCCTCGGGAGCGAGTCGTGGTGGTGGAGGTGGGTGACGACTGGCTGCTCGTCGGTGTTGCTGCCGGGCATGTCAGCCATTTGCACACCCTACCCAAGCCCCCCGGTATGTCGGTGGCGCCGGATCTTCCCTTTCCTTCCCCGTTCGCAGGCAAACTTGCCGAATTGTTGTCCCGCCGCAAGCAAAGCTGATCATGGCCCGCTGGCTTTGTCTAATTCTTTTGTTGTGTGCGCCGGCAGTGGTCTCGGCTGCGCCGGGGCTGCCGGCATTCACCAGCACGCCCGGACCGGGCGGGAGTCAGACCTACAGTTTCAGCCTGGAAGCGCTACTGCTGCTGACCTCGCTGACGTTCCTGCCGGCCGCGCTGCTCATGATGACCGCTTTCACTCGTATCATCGTCGTGCTGGCCCTGTTGCGACAGGCCCTGGGCACCGTCCAGACGCCACCCAACCAGGTACTGATAGGGCTGGCCCTGTTCCTGACCTTCTTTGTCATGGCCCCGGTGTTCAATCGCATTTACGACGTGGCCTGGAAGCCTTATTCGGAGAACAAGATGAATTTCCTCCAGGCCGTGGATACAGGCGCCGGGCCGCTCAGGGATTTCATGCTGAAGCAGACCCGCGAGTCCGATCTCGCCCTGTTCGTCAAGCTCGCTAACCAACCGCCCATCCAGACCCCGGAGGCCACACCCATGAAGGTGCTGGTGCCTGCGTTCGTTATCTCCGAGCTCAAGACCGCCTTCCAGATAGGCTTCATCATATTCATCCCCTTCCTGGTCATCGACATGGTGGTCTCCAGCGTGCTCATGTCCATGGGCATGATGATGCTGTCTCCGGTTTTGGTCTCGCTGCCGTTCAAGCTGCTGCTGTTCGTGCTGGCGGACGGTTGGAACCTGCTGATCGCCTCCCTGCTGGCGACCTTTCAGACCTAGATCTTCCGTGACACCCGATACCGTCGTCGCCATCATCCGCCAGGCATTGGAGATCGCCGCCCTGGTGGCCGGTCCCTTGCTCCTCGCCTCCCTGGTGACCGGTCTTCTGGTGAGCATCTTCCAGGCGGCGACCCAGATCAACGAGCTGACCCTGACCTTCATCCCCAAGTTGGTGGTGATGTTCCTGATCATGGTTCTCCTCGGGCCCTGGACCCTGGAACTGTTCGTGGATTACGTCACCCGACTGTTCGAGAGCATCCCCACGCTGATCGGCTAAAGCGAGTTTTCAGGGCTAGCGCTTGACATGATCTCCGTCACCTCGGGCCAGTTGAACGCCTTCCTGGCCGCCTTTCTGTTTCCTCTGGTGCGTATCCTGGCCTGGCTTTCTGCCGACCCGCTGTTGGGCAACAGTGCCGCCCCCGTCACGATCAGGCTGGCCCTGGGTTTCGTACTGACAGTGGCGATTGCGCCCGTCCTGCCACCCCCGCCCCAGGTGGCTTTGCTCTCCGGTGACGGATTGCTGATCCTCGCCCAGCAGATCGTGGTGGGGCTGGCCCTGGGCTTCAGCCTGCGCATCGTGTTCGCCGCCGTGGAGTTCGCCGGTCAGTTCATGGGCTTGCAGATGGGACTGTCTTTCGCCACCTTTTACGATCCGGTGAACGGTGCCCAGACCCCCGTGGTGGCGCAGTTTATGGTGCTCACCACTGTATTGCTGCTGTTCGCCATGAACGGCCACTATATGGTCCTGGAGGCCGTCGTGCACAGTTTTACCGGCATCCCCATCGCCGCAGTGCCGTTCACCAGCTACGACTTCTCCTCCATCGTGCGCTGGGGCGGTACGATCTTCATGGTGGGGCTGCAAATCGCGCTCCCGGTGACCGCGGCACTCCTGTGCACCAACCTCACCATCGGCATGATGACCCGCGCGGCGCCCCAGCTGAATGTCTTCGCCATCGGCTTCCCACTCACCCTGGCGATGGGATTCCTGATGCTCTATTTCACCGTGGACTACCTGTCCCAGATCCTGGAGCGCCTGTGGGG
>JBJKSP010000359.1:0-6539 GCA_046703865.1 Thiobacillaceae bacterium | reverse complement strand
CCAGGCTCATGCACCGTACCGCCGATCTCAAGATGCCGGTGCGGGTGGCCGATATCGGCCTGGATGATGTGTTATCGGCCGAGGAGGTCATGTTGACCAACAGCCTGATTAAGCTTTGGCGGGTGGTCCGCATCGGAGACCGATCATGGCCTCGGGCCGTGGTCAGCGACCATCTGCGCGCGCTGCTGGATGATTAGGCGCCTGCTGATCCTGGCCGTCCTGGCCATCGCCCTCGGTTTGGGTTGGCTGTTCTGGTATGCGCAGACCCCCACTGGTAGTCTCGTCCAACCCCTGGAATTCCACATCGCCCCGGGCAGTTCCCTGAAAGCGGTGTCGAGCCGGCTCGCCGGTGCCGGCGTCATCGATCATCCGTCTACCTTCATCATGCTGGGGCGCCTGCTGGGCAAGGCCGGAGCGATCAAGGCCGGCAGCTATCTCCTGGCCCAGAACAGACCGCCCATGGAACTGCTGCGCAAGATCACCCAAGGCGAAACCCTGCTGGGCAAGATCACCTTCATCGAAGGCTGGAATTACCGGCAGCTGCGTGCCGCCCTGGACGCCGACCCCAACCTGCGCCACGACACCGCGCAGATGAGCGACGCCGAGTTGATGGCGGCCCTGGGTTCGCCTTACACCTACCCTGAGGGCCTGTTTTTCCCGGACACTTATTATTTCGACATGGGCAGCTCCGACCTGGCCCTGCTCAAGCGCGCCTATCAGGCCATGCAGACCCTTCTGGAGAAGGATTGGGCGGCGCGGCAGCAGGGTCTGCCTTACAAGAACCCCTACGAAGCCCTCATCATGGCTTCCATCATCGAGAAGGAGACCGGGGCAGCCGATGAGCGGCCCCTGATCGCCGCCGTGTTCATCAATCGTCTGAATCTGGGCATGCGTCTGCAGACGGACCCCACGGTCATCTATGGCGAAGGGGATGACTTCAACGGCAACCTGAGCAAGGTAGACCTGGCCACGGACACACCCTACAACACCTACACCCGGCCCGGCCTGCCTCCTACCCCCATCTGCATGCCGAGCGCGGATTCCATCCAGGCGGCCCTCAACCCGGAGCCCACCCATGCCCTCTATTTCGTGGCCAAGGGCAACGGCCGACACCAGTTCTCCGATACCCTGGAAGAACATAACCGGGCCGTGGCCCATTACCTGCGGGGGGGGCGGTGAGCGACGGACTGTTCGTCACCCTGGAAGGCGTGGACGGGGCCGGCAAGAGCACCCACCTGGCGTGGATCGCCGACAGGTTCCGGGAGGCCGGCCGCACCGTGCGCCTGACGCGGGAGCCCGGAGGAACGCCCCTGGGGGAAACCCTGCGCTCGTTGCTGCTGTCGGAGCCCATGCACCCGGATACCGAGGCCCTGCTGATGTTCGCCGCACGGCGGGAGCACCTGGCCCAGGTCATCCTGCCGGCCCTGGAGGCGGGAGAGGTGGTGATCTCCGACCGGTTCACCGACGCCAGCTTTGCCTACCAATGCGGCGGCCGGGGCCTGGATGAGGCCCGCCTCGCCATCCTGGAATCCTGGGTCCAGGGCGATCTCCAACCCGACCTGACCCTGCTGTTCGACGCGGGCAACCGGGTGGCCGAGGCCAGGCGCAGCACGGCCCGGTCGCCGGACCGGTTCGAGCGGGAACGCGCCGAATTCCACGAGCGCGTGCGTGCCGCCTATCTGAGGCGGGCGGCGATCCATCCGGACCGCATCCGGGTCATCGACGCCACCCCGGATATCGAGACCATCCGGCAGCACCTGCTGCCGATCCTGGGACCCTATTTGTGAGTACCCACCCCTGGAACCAAGGCCATTGGGCCCGGCTCACCCTGGACCGCGAACGCCTGCCCCATGCCCTGTTGCTGCACGGCCCCAAGGGCATCGGGAAACGCCAGCTGGCACTGGACCTCGCCCAGTGGCTGCTTTGCGATGCCCCGGGCCGGGACGGGGCCTGCGGCCATTGCGGGGCCTGCGGCTGGTTCGTCCAAGGCAATCACCCCGACTTCCGCCTGGTGGAGCAGAAGACGGAGGAGGGCGGCGAAAAAACCGGCAGGGCAGGACGCCCGATCACGGTCAGCGAGGTGCGGGAGGTCACGGATTTTCTGTCCCTGAGTGCCCATCGGGGGGGATGGCGCGGGGTGGTCATCGCGCCGGCCGAAGCGATGAATGCCGCGGCGGCCAATGCCCTCCTCAAGACCCTGGAAGAGCCGCCGCCACGCGTCCTGCTCATGCTGGTCGCCCACCGGCCGCGCCGGCTCCCCGCCACCATCCTGTCCCGCTGCAGGAAGCTGGCCATGGCCTCCCCGTCCGCCGAAGCGGCCACGGATTGGTTGAAGGCACAGGGTCTGGCCGAGGTGGAGGACTCGTTGCGGGAAGCGGGCGGCGCCCCCCTGCTTGCCTTGGAGTACTCAGGGCCGGATCGGCACGAGCGGCGCAGGCGGTTCGTGGAGGCACTGGCCCAACCCGCGGGCCAGGACTGGAGCGAACTGGCGTCAGGCATGCAAACCAACCTGGACGAAGCCTGGAGCTGGATGATGCGCTGGGTGTGCGATCTGGTCGCGGCAGGCGCCAGTGCACCCCTCAGGTATTTTCCGGAGCACGGGGGGATGCTGCATGCCTTGGGCAGCCGTGCCGGGCAGGACCAGGTATGGGGTCTGTACCAGGAACTGATGGCAGCGGCCCGTTGGCTCCATCACCCGCTCAATGCACAGTTGTTGCTAGAATCGTGGCTGTTGCAGTATGCCGCCCTGGAGACCAAGCGATGACGGACGACGGCAAAGTAACCAGACATCCCGCCCGGCCCGGTGTCTTGTCCCTGACCATCAAGGAACGCAGCGCCCTGCATGCCGCCTATATGCCGTTCGTGAAAGGCGGGGGGCTGTTCATCCCCACGACGCGGCCCTATCAGATGGGGGACCAGGTGTTCATGCTGCTGAGCCTCATGGATGATCCCGGCAAGCTTTCCCTGTCGGGCCGTGTGGTTTGGATCACCCCGGCCGGTGCCCAGGGCAACCGTCAGCAGGGCATCGGCGTGCAGTTCGACGACAACTCCGTGGGTGCCGAGGCCCGTACCAAGATCGAAGGCATCCTGGGCAATGCCATAAAGTCCGCACGAAACACCCATACCCTCTGACCCAATGAGCCGCTGGTGTCCGGCGGCAGAAGCATCCCATGTCCGATCACCTGTTGGTGGATTCCCACTGCCACATCGATTTCCCGGATTTCACCGAAGGCGCAGGGCCGCTGCTGGCCAACATGGCCCAGGCCGGGGTCAGTCATGCCCTGTGCGTTTCGGTCAGCCTGGAAGCGTTTCCCCATGTCCTGGCCCTCGCAGAAGAGCACGGCAACATCTACGCTTCCGTCGGGGTCCATCCCGACCACGACGACTGCCTGGAGCCGTCGGCGGATGATCTGATCCAACGGGCCGAACACCCCCGGGTGGTGGCCATTGGGGAGACCGGTCTGGACTATTATCGGGTTGAACGGGTTCAGGCCGAGTGGCAACGACTGCGCTTCCGCACCCACATCCGCGCCGCCCTGGCCGCCGAAAAACCGCTGATCATCCATACCCGAAGCGCCGCCCGCGACACCCTGGACATCATGGCGGAGGAAGGCGCGGCCGGCTGTGGCGGTGTCATGCACTGTTTCACCGAGACCGAGGAGGTGGCGGAGCGGGCCATGGAGATGGGCTTTTATATCTCTTTTTCCGGCATTGTGACCTTTAAGAACGCCCATGGGCTCAGGGAGGTGGCCCGGGGGATCCCCCTGGATCGCCTCCTGATCGAGACCGACTCACCCTACCTCGCACCCGTGCCCCATCGGGGCAAGCGTAACGAGCCGGCCTATGTGCTTCATGTGGCGGAGGAGGTCGCCCGGATCAAGGGGTTACCCTTGGAGGACGTGGCAGAGGCCACCCGGCGCAATTTTTTTCGACTGTTCAGGCCTCCCGTCTCGAACTGACGCGCGGACCTACGGCGGGTGCACACCCATCATTTCCGATACGCCGACGTGCCCTGGACACATTCACCCCATCATGGAGCGACCATGCAAACACTTGGAATTGAACGAAAACGAGGTTATATCCAGCTTTCCCGCGCCTGGTTCGGCAAGGAGTCTCTGGAAGGGAAAAACGAGATCATCGACGAGATCGCCATCGGCCTGATCACCAACGACAACCCACCGCTGGCCAAGGAATTTGCGATCCGCTGGCACCGGCTCCTGGGCGGGCGCATCGTCGCCGAGCTTACCGCCTACGAGGACGCCTGGGACACCCTGGCCCAGGTCTCCGACCTGCTGGGCAGAATGGCCAAGCTGGCGGAGGATCTGGACGAAGCGAGCCCGATCCAGCCCGAAAACATCCGCACCTTGCTCAATGAATGCGGGATCGAGGACCTGACGCCGCAGGAGGCGGTCCAGCTCTGATCGCATATCACGTATTCTGACGGGTCAACACGCCCTAGAAATCATGACTGAGCTCCAACGAGAAACCATCCCGAAATGAGATGGGGATGGTCGAACTGTTGCCGCGATTGAGGTTGTTGTAACCATAGGTACGCAGCGTGAATACCGTGTCGGGGTCATATGCGTATGACAGGCCGTAGCTGAAATAGACCTCCCGCTTGGTCCCACCCAGCCCGTCGTGGGTGTTGAACACCGTTACTCCCGCCTTGCGTGCGAAGTAGAAATTCATGTCGGCCAGGAGGCTCAGCTTGGGGTGGCTGCGGTTGCCCAGCAGGTAAAACGCGTTGCTCCACTTGAACCCCAGCAACGGCTTGTATGTCAGCAGATTGGGGGCCACGCGGTTGCCGCTGAGGAACAGGATGTTCTGCAGGGAGGATTCAAGCCGGTCGTGTTGTATGGAGAATTTGAGATCGGCGCCGACCAGGAACTCGTGGGCGGTGATGTCGTCTTCCTCTGCCGAATAAGACCCGGCCAGGCTCGGCATGGCCAGATAGGGGATGTATTGGTGGAAAGGATGCGCGAACTCCGTATAAAGCCCGACACCGGCCTTGGCGATCCCGTCGCTGTCGTAAAAGTTGTAAACGGACGTGGCCTCACCCCGAAGCTCCCGCAGTGCGCTGCCCAGCTTCCCGGCGCCCGTATCGACCCCGCCGTATATGGCTGCAAGCCTGAGGCGGGTGTCAAGCTCGGGCACCCGTTTCAGCGCCATGTCCAATTGCAGGCCCAGCGATACCTTGGGCGTCAGGACCACATTGCCCATGCCCGCGATCTGCCCGGAGCCGAATTCCGCGAATACCCTGGGGCGGATCGATACCTGGCCTCCCACGGCATGCCAGTGACCCTGCCCGTAGGCCTCGTCTGATGTTCCGGATTCCGGAGGATCGCTTCCCTTCCGCCCGGAAGCAGCGGCCGGCGGCAAGATTCGGCCATCGCTTGCATCGACGAGCACTTCGGACGAGGCAGCCCCCTCGTTGAACGACACCACGTAGTGACAGGGAACCGGGGAACACACCAGCTTGGCACCCGTGACCTGCCCATGACCGGCTCGTTGGGCGGATTCAACCGCCTGGATCAGTGAGACCGGCGGCGTAAGGGCGGGATCCAAGCCCTGTGCGGCGTTTTGAGCCATCGCGGAAGAGGCCGCGAAAAGAAGTGCCACAGCCACGCAGCACGGCACAGTGGGATGAGCTCGAAGGTGAGGGAACATGATCTTTTCCAAACGCTAAATATCGTTGCTGGATGGGGGCCGTAACCCCGACGTACTCCATGAACCGCCGGGCCGGACTTCGGGCGGTATGGAAGGAGAAGAGATAAAGAAATAAGGCGATGCGCTGCCCGATCGCCAGAGCGAAGGACGTTGGATTTCGATGCGTTCGGATGCTTTGGTTCTAGCCTCCAGGGATTCAGGATCGGTTCCGGCAAGGGATGGGACTTGGCTGACAAAGCGACCTTGTCAGTTAAAGGGGCCTTTAACTTCGCACGATCCGTGCCAGTTCTTATCTCGTTGATCTTGCGAACTTGCTTGGGGATTCGAGCTCGAACTGCCCTGCAAACCCTGACAGTACGCAAAAAACGTTCACATCATTTGCGGTGTCAGCATCGTGTGAATTGACCGCTTAGTGGAGGAGGCGGGCTTCCGGATCGTCACAGCCCGGAATAGGGGATTCCTGATAGTCAATCGGGCAGGGTAGGATTCGATCTCGAGAAAACCACAGATCGTCGACGATGATCCAAGCGCGCCGAGCGATACCTCTCACCAATCCCGATAGTGGGCTAGGATGGTAAAACTGCCGGCCTCGGGGGCCGATTTTCGAGCACATTCCAACCTTTTACAGGAGTTCCCCATGATCTGTAGCCGTACAACTGTCCTGTTTGCCGCTCTAGCTATTTCCAGTCTTGCCCAGGCGGCGGAGACCCCCACGACGCCTGCCGCGCCGGCCACCCCGCAGAGCGCGGCCGAACAGACGCTCAATCCCGCCGCCTATCCGGCCCTGATGGGCAATCCCGCGGCCTTCGCCCAATGGTCCGCGGCGATGGCGAACCCGGCCACCTCCATGGCCATGATGCAGCAGGCCATGG
>JBJKSP010000358.1:0-3827 GCA_046703865.1 Thiobacillaceae bacterium | reverse complement strand
TACAGCAGCACGGTGTAATCCTGCCGGCCCTCTACCCGGGCGTGGGTCCAGGCCAGGGGGTCTTCGTAGTCGTGGCCCACATGTTTGTAGAAGGCCTTGTATTCATCTTCGGTGATGTCGTTCTTGGCGCGGGTCCACAGGGCGTTGGCCCGGTTGACCGTCTCCTCCTCGCCCTTTTCGTTGACGAAGACGATGGGGATGGGGATATGGTCGGAATACTGGCGGATGACGGACTTCAGGCGCCATTCCTCCAGGAACTCCGCCTCACTCTCCTTGAGGTGGAGCGTGATCTCAGTGCCGCGCGGCTCCCGCTCCACCGTCTCCAGGGTGTATTCGCCCGCGCCTTCGGATTCCCAACGCACCCCGTGTTCCTTGGTGAGTCCCGCCCGTCGGGTGGTCAGCGTTACCCTGTCGGCGACGATGAAGCTGGAGTAGAAGCCTACCCCGAACTGCCCGATCAGCTGGGCGTCCTTTTGCTGGTCTCCGGAGAGACGGCTGAAGAATTCCCGGGTGCCGGACTTGGCGATGGTGCCGATGTGCTCGACCACCTCCTGCCGGCTCATGCCGATCCCGTTGTCGCTGATGGTGAGAGTGCGGGCGTCCTTGTCGACCTTCAGCCAGATCCCGAGTTCGGTCTCACCTTCATACAAGGCCGGATCACTCAGTGCCTCGAAGCGCAGCTTGTCCGCCGCGTCTGCGGCGTTGGAGGCCAGTTCCCGAAGGAAGATCTCCTTGTGGCTGTACAAGGAGTGGATCATCAGGTTCAGCAGTTGCTTGACTTCCGCCTGGAAGCCCAGGGTCTCTTTTGTGGTCTCGGTCATGGGCATGTCCCCGGTTGGAAACGGAGACTAGATAAGGTTCAAGGGGCGAGGTTCAAGGGGCAGGGCTAAACCGGGTCATGCGGCCAGGGGCCAGGTCAGCTTGGAGGCGGGACGTCCGATGTAATAGCCCTGGGCGAAGTCCACGCCGTATTCGTTGAGGATATCCAGGGTCTCGCCGTCCTCCACGAACTCGGCCACGACCTGCTTGCCGAAACCGTGGACGGCCTCGGTGAGGGCCTTGACGAAGACCTGGTCGTCACGGTTGCGCTTCAGGCCGACAATGAAGGAGCCGTCGATCTTGACGAAATCCACGGGCAGTTCCTTCAGGTACTGGAATGAGGTGTAACCCACGCCGAAATCGTCCAGGCTGAACACGCAGCCCATTTCCCGGAAACGAAACATCAGTCGGGCGGCGGACTTGATATCGGACAGGGCGGCCGTCTCGGTAATTTCCAGGATGAAGCGATTGCCTTCAAGCTTGTTGTTTTCGATGCTGTGGCGCAGGGCGTCGAAGGTCTCGTCGTCGTCCAGGCTTCGGCCGGAGAGGTTGACGGAGAGATGGATATCCCGACCGCTCATGGGCTGCCCCAGGACCCGCCCCGCCTCACCAATGACCCAACGGTCCAGATGGCGCACCAGGCCGGTGGCCTCGGCCACGCCCATGAACTGACCGGGCATGATCAGCTTGCCGTCGGTGCTGCGCATACGGATCAAGGCCTCCCAGTGGCTGATGCGTCGCGTTGCCAGGTTGAGGATGGGCTGAAAATGCAGGACCAATCGTTTTTCGGCCAGGGCGCGTTCCAGTTCGTCGCTCCAGAACACCCGTCGTCCCTTGTCGGCTTGGTAGGGATCGGTGGGGGAGAACAGGTGCCAGTTGCCTTCGCCTTTGCCCTGTGCTTGGCTGAGGGCGGTCTCGGCGTTGGCAATGAGGGCGTCGCTGGAGTCTACGCCCTCTTGGATCAGGGCGATGCCCACACAGGAGGTGAAGCTGCGCTTGGGCAGACCCAGGTTGGGACCGACACCGACCAGTGACTGGTTGATTTGCCGCGCCGCCACGATGGCCTCAGCTACCCCCAGGTCCTTGTAGAAGAAGGCGAACTCGTCGCCGGACAGGCGCGCCGCCAAACGAGGCAGAGGGTCGTGGGTGCTGACAGAGCGGGCGAACAGGGAGAGCAGGGCATCCCCCGTCTCATGGCCGCTGGCTTCGTTGACCGCCTTGAATTCGTCGATGTCACAGACCAGCAGTGCCCCGGTGGTCCTGTTGCCTTCCATGAGATCACCCAGTTCGCGCTTGAAGGCCCGTCGGTTGTAAAGCCCGGTGACGGCGTCATGGTCCACCAGCAGGGAAAGACGGCGCTCCGCCTGTTTGTGGGCCGTGATGTCCAAGCCCACCGACAGGCAAGTAGGTGCGCCATCCTCCGCCTCGAACAGGGAATGAAACCAGACCACCTCGCGCTCGCTGCCGTCGGGTCGTTCGAAGCGGCCTTCGGTGTGATACACCTCCCCTTCCGTGATCTTGCTCAGAATGGTTCGGACTTCGTCGTGCTGGTCCGGCCCGAAGAAGACGTTCAGAAAGCCGTGATGATGGAGGCTTTGGCTGTCCATACCACAGGCCTGGACAGCATGGGCATTGGCCAGGCGGATGGGGCCGTCGGGGGCATGGGTCACGATGAGGGCAGGGGCCGTGTCCAGCAAGCCGGTGATGAAATCCCGCTCACGCCGCAACTCGTTGGCCCGTTCGGCGATTTCCTCGGTATGCTGCCGATTCAGGGTGTTGAAATGTTCCAGGGTGTCGGCGAGGTGGATGGCGGCATCGCCCAGTTCATCGGTTTCATCCCGGAAGCGGCGGTGACTGACCTGGAAGGCCCCCCGAACTTCCGGATACTGGCCCTCTCCCAATAGGGGCAGGACCTGGGCCACACGTCGGATACGCTGCATGACCGGCCAAAGCAGGCCATAGAGCAGTAGCACGGCAGCTAACAGAACGCCTCCCCCCCAGATCAGGTTGTGTACCCTGGCCGCGCGGATGGCAGCGACCTCGGCCGTGACGTCTTCGATCACGGCTAGCTGGGCTGTGCTGCCTTTGACCGGTATGGGGAAGGGGTGGATGCGGTAGTTGTTCGTCGGAGTGCTGTACTGGAATTCCCCGTTTTCTCTACGCTCATACCTGGTGAGACTCAGCATCTCGCTGTATTTCTGTCTGTCACTCACGGTTTTTCCGCTCACGGATGCCAGGTAAGCATGGAAAGCGGGCAGATAGGGTTTACCTGGCCGGGCAGGGCTGGGTGAAAGTACGGCGATTGGCGAACCCGACAGTGTCTGAAGACGCAGGATCAGCTCCGACAGCCCGGAACCCAGGACGATGGTGCCCAGGAAGTGTCCCTTGTTTACTACGGGCACGGCGATGGAGTACAGACAAAGTCCTGTGCAGGAGAGGTATTTAGCCAACTTTTCGGTTTGCACTGCCTGTTGGGCCAGGCGGCGCAGTGCGCCAAGGTCGTTGTATTCCCCCCAACTGGAAAGCGGCTTGGCCTCATCGTCGAAAAAGACAGCATATTCAAGGCTGGTGCCAAGGTTGAATTCTGCCCAGAAAGGTTCGAACGCGGCGGCCAGTTGCCGGCTGTTCTTAACAGCCATGGCATGTTTGATGGTGGAAACGTTTTCGAGAATCCCGGCCTGGTTCTGCAGTTTTTGTAACAGGTCCTTGAAGACTTGGCCAGCCTGGTCTACGTGCTGCTTCTGGGCCTCCAAACGCGCATTGACGAACTGGTTGGTCAAGGCCTTGTACTGTTGCCAGGCGAAGGCCCAGGCCATCAGGGCCAGAACCAAGGTGGCAAGGACGATGACCTGCCAGCGTAAGCTCAATGAAAATGGCTTCACGGCTGCGTGTTATCCCAGGTTCAGAAACGGTAGGCGGCTTGAAACAATAGTAAATCCCACCTGCGCCTTAGCTGAGAGATGGGGTTATCCTGATTCGGAAGCCAGGCATCACCATCGACGTGATGC
>JBJKSP010000357.1:0-6649 GCA_046703865.1 Thiobacillaceae bacterium | reverse complement strand
CCCCCTGAGCCCGCCGGAAGACATCCGCTCCTCCATCATAGAGGGCACCCGCACCGTGCTGGCCAGTGCCCTGAGGCACGGCGTGGGCAGGGTGATCTACATCTCCTCCACCGCCGTGTACGGCATCCCGGACCACCATCCCCTGCTCGAGGACGACAGGCTGCAAGGGGTCGGCCCCTATGGCGAGTCCAAGATCAAGGCCGAGGCCTGCTGCCTGGAGTTCCGGCGCCAGGGACTGTGCGTGCCGATCCTGCGTCCCAAGACCTTCGTGGGCCCGGAGCGCCTGGGGGTGTTCGCCATCCTTTACGACTGGGCCTCAGACGGCAGGCACTTTCCCGTCATCGGCAGCGGCGGCAACCGCTACCAGCTCCTGGACGTGGAAGACCTCTGCCAGGCCTGCCTGCTGTGCGCCACCGCGCCTGCCGAGGCGGCCAACGATACCTTCAACGTGGGTGCCAAGGTCTTCGGCACCATGCGGGAGGACTTCCAGGCGGTGCTGGACGGTGCCGGCCATGGCAGGAGGATCGTCGCCTTTCCGCGTTGGCCGACCATCCAGGCCTTGCGATTGCTGGAGGCGCTGCACCTCTCGCCGCTCTACCGCTGGGTGTATGAAACGGCAGGTACCGATAGCTTCGTCTCCATAGAGCACATCCAGGCCAAGCTCGGATTCGCGCCACGCTACTCCAACCGCGACGCCCTGTTGCGCAACTTTCATTGGTACCAGGCGCATCGCGAAGAGGTGCGGGCCACCAGCGGTGTCTCACACCGCGTGCAGTGGCGCCAAGGGTTCCTCCGTCTGATCAAGGCCTTGTTCTGACTGCACGCAAAGTGCGTGGCGGGAGAGGATGACGTTCTTGGCGATTTCCATCAGGGCCCGCAGACATTCGGTCTGCAACATGAGGCGAATATAAGCGTGCAACCAAATCGTCGTTATGCATCCCTTGAAACCCTCTTGCTCAACCGGAGGCGCCCATATAAGTCCATATACCTTGCCATTCGGCTAGCTCTTCCCCTTGCCGGACGAGCAGACGACTCTCACATCCAAGTGAGTGCTCCCTGCCGGGTACACCAAATCTAATGCGCCCGGCTCTGCCGGGGAGCACTTAGGGAGGACGAGCCGTAATGGGGACGCGTCGGTTTAACCGGTTATGTCCTCCCATTCCGATCTTGGGGTCCGTCAGAGGAGGCTGGTAAGCCAGCAGCCGTCTTCATCAATTGCAGACCGGCGGCGATACGCCGGTTACGGATATCGATCACGGCGCGCTCCGCCGTGTATTCCGCAGTCTGGGCGGTGATCACGTCCAGCGCGCTGGCGGTGCCCGCCCGGTATCCAGCTTCGGCGATCCCTGTCGCACGGCGGGCGGCGGCCAGGGCCATGTCCCGGTCCCGGGCCTCCAGGGCCAGGAGGCGGACGGCTGCAAGGTTGTCCTGCACCTCCTGGAAGGCGGATAGGACGGTCTGCCGGTAGACCGCCACGGCCTGGGCCTGGGCCGCCCGGGCCTGCTCCAGGACCGCGGTGCGGGCCCCGCCGTCGAACAGGGTCAAGGCCAGGCTCGGCCCCAGGGACCAGACCCGGCTGGAGGCGTTGAACAGCCGGTCCAGCGCCCCCGACTGGAATCCGGCGCTGGCGCCCAGGTCCAGGGTCGGATACCAGGCGCTTCGGGCGATGCCGATCTCGGCATTGGCGGCGGCCACCCGCCGCTCAGCGGCGGCGACGTCGGGCCGGTGCTGGAGCAGATCGGAAGGCAGCAGGTCGGAAGGCAGCAGGTCGGGTACCGGAGGCACCTCCGGCAGGGGCGTTTCGGCCGCGGCTGGGAACCCCATGCCGGGATTGCCCAGCAGCAAGGCCAGGGCGTGGGCGGTCTGAGCCAGCTGGATATCGATCTCTCGCAGCTGGGCGGCGGCGCTGGCCAGCTGCGTTTCGGACTGGGCGATATCCAGGCCGGACGCCACGCCCGCAGCATAACGATCCCGAGTCAGGGCCAGGAAGCGGGCATCGGCCGCCCGGGTCCGCAGCAGCAGTTGGCGCTGCTGCTGGTCGGCCCGCAATTGGTACCAGGTCTGGGCCAGCAGCACCTGGGTGGAAAGGCGTGCCGCGGCCAGATCGTCGGCGCTGGCCTGGGCGTTAGCGCCCGCGGCCTCGATGTTGAGGCCGATGCGCCCCCATAGGTCCGGCTCCCAGCCGGCGCTGGCGCCCAGACCGAAGCTGTTGGCGGTGATGCCGGCGGCGCGTCCCCGACTGGCATCGGCGGCGGCGCCTACCGTAGGCAGGCGGGCGGCCCGGGCGAGGTCCAGGGCTGCCCCGGCTGCCCGGTACTGGGCCTCGGCAGCCTTGAGGTTCTGGTTGTCCACTACCACGCGCGCCTCCAGGCGATCCAGGTCGGCGTCGCCGTATACGGCCCACCAGTCGGCGGGCAGCTTGAGCTCGGCGGGCCGGGCCGGGCGCCATTCGACGCCGGCCTCGCTGAAATGGTCGGGAAGCTTCATGTCCGGGCGTTGGTATTCCGGCGCGGTCGCGCACGCGGCGAGCCAGATGAGGGGCAGCAGGATGATGCGTCGCACCGTTTTCTCCTTCACGCGGTTTGCATGGCCAAAGGCCGTACCGACGGCCGCCGGCGCACCAGGTGGCTGAGGCGATCCATCCCCAGGTAGACCACGGGCGTGGTGTAGAGGGTCAGCAGCTGGCTCACCATCAGGCCGCCGACGATGGCGATGCCCAGGGGATTGCGCAGTTCGGCGCCGTCGCCGCTGCCCAGGGCCAGGGGCAAGGCGCCGAAGGTAGCGGCCAGCGTGGTCATCATGATGGGCCGAAATCGCATCTGGGCGGCCCGGTAGATGGCGTGCCCGGCACTGGAGTTGTAATGGCGCTGGTGGTGGATGGCGAAGTCGATCATCAGGATGGCGTTCTTCTTGACGATGCCGATGAGAAGGATGATGCCGATCAGCGCGATGACGTCGAACTCGGTATGGAATGCCATCAGCGCCAGCAGGGCGCCCACCCCCGCCGACGGCAGGGTGGAGAGAATGGTGACGGGGTGGATCAGGCTCTCGTACAGCATGCCCAGGACGATGTACACCGCCAGCAGGGCGGTCAGGACCAGGATCGGCTGGCTGGCCAGGGAATCCTGGAAGGCCTTGGCGGTGCCCTGGAAGCTGCCGTGCACGGCGGTGGGCACCCCCATCACCGCCAGGGTCCGTTCGATGGCGGTGGCGGCCTGGCCCAGGGATTCTCCCAGGGGCAGGTTGAAGCTGATGGTGCTGGCGGGGAAGGTCCCCTGATGGTTCACCGCCAGGGGCGTGTCGGTGGTCTCCACCCGGGCGATGTCGGAGAGGGCAACCTGGCCGCGGCTGGGGGTGGTGAGCCAGACAGAGCGCAGCGTCTCGGGGCTGGTGAGCCAGGCCGGCGCCATCTCGATGACCACCCGATACTGGTTCAGGGGGTTGTAGATCACCGACACCTGGCGCTGGCCGAAGGCGTCGTTGAGGGCGTTGTCCACGGTGAGCATGGTCAGGCCAAGGCTGGCCATCCGGTCCCGGTCGAACACCAGGCTGGTCTGCACGCCCTTGTTCTGCTGGTCGCTGTTGACATCCGCCAGTTCCGGCATCCCCTCCATGGCATGCAGGATGCGCGGCTCCCACTCGCGCAGGTCGGCCAGGCGGTCGGCCTGCAGGGTGAACTGATAGGCCGCGTTGGTCTGGCGGCCGCCGATGCGAACGTCCTGGGCCGGCACCAGGAACAGGCTCGCGCCGGATTCGTGGGACAGCTTGCCCCGCAGCCGCGCCACTACCTGGTCGGCCGAAATCTTGCGCTTTCGCAGGTCCTTGAGGGTGACGAACATGAAGCCGGAATTGGTCTGGCCACCGCCGGTGAAGCCCACCACCGTGTCCACGGCCGGGTCCCGCTGCACGATGGCCATCAGGCCCTGCATCTTCTGGCGCATGGCCTGGAAGGAGATGGCCTGGTCCGCCTGCACGCTGCCCATGATGCGGCCTGTGTCTTGGGACGGGAAGAAGCCCTTGGCGATGGTGGCATACAAATGGACGTTGAGGGCGATGGTCATGGCCAGCAGGAGCAGCATCACACCGCTGTGGCGCAGCGACCAGGCCAGGCTGGCGCGGTAACCGGCCTTGAGGCGGCGCAGGAATACCGCGTTCCAGCGGCCCCACCGGCCGGTGGGGGCCTGGCGCGGCCGGGGTTTGAGCAGATGGGCGCAGAGCATCGGTGTGGTGGTCAGGGAGACCACCATGGACACCAGGATGGCCGCGGACAGGGTGACGGCGAACTCGCGGAACAGACGCCCGACGATGCCGCCCATAAACAGGATGGGGATGAACACCGCCACCAGGGACAGGCTGATGGACACCACGGTGAAGCCGATCTCGCGTACCCCCGCCAGGGCCGCGGCGAAAGGCTGCATGCCCGACTCCAGGTGGCGGCTGATGTTTTCGATCACGACGATGGCGTCGTCCACCACGAAGCCGGTAGCCACGGTCAGGGCCATCATGGATAGGTTGTCGATGCTGTAGCCGAACAAATACATCACCCCGCAGGTACCGATCAGCGAGACCGGCACGGCGACGCTGGGGATCAGCGCCGCCCGGGCCCGGCGCAGGAACAGGAACACGACCAGGATCACCAGCCCCACCGCGATGGACAGGGTGCGCTGCACCTCCCGCAGGGAGCCCCGGATGGTGGGGGTGCGGTCCATGACCACCGCCAGGTCGATGGCGGACGGGATGGACGCCCGCAAGTGGGGCAGCAACGCCCGCACGCTGTCCACGGTCTGGATGATGTTGGCGCCGGGCTGGCGGTAGAGGATCAGAAGCACGGCGCGGCGGCCGTTGGCGGCGCCGTAGGTGCGCAGGTTTTCGACCGAGTCCACCACCTGGGCCACGTCGCCGAGACGCACCGGTGCGCCGTTGACGTAGTTCAGGATCAAGGGCCGGAAGTCGGCGGCGGTGCGGCCCTGGTCATTGGCGCCCAACTGCCAGCGCCGGTCCCCTGCCTCCAGTGCGCCCAGGGGCCGGTAGGCGTTGCTGGCGACGATGGCGCTGCGCACGTTGTCCAGGGACAAGCCGGCGTGATTCAGTGCCGTGGGGTTGAGCTCCACCCGCACCGCCGGCAGGGCGCCGCCGCCGATGTTCACCTGGCCGATGCCGTTCACCTGGGACAGGCGCTGGGCCAAGACGGTGGAGGCGGCGTCGTACATCTGTCCCGGCGACAGGGTGTCTGAGGTCAGGGACAGGATCATGATGGGCGCGTCCGCCGGGTTGACCTTGCGATAGGTGGGCATGGAGGGCAGGCCGGAAGGCAGGAGCGCGCGTGCCGCCTGAATCGCGGCCTGCACGTCCCGGGCGGCCCCGTCGATGTTGCGGCCCAGGTCGAACTGCAGGGTGATGCGCGTGTTGCCCAGGGAGCTCGATGAGGTGATCTCCGTGACCCCGGCGATGCTGCCCAGGGTCCGTTCCAGGGGAGTGGCCACGGTGGCGGCCATGGTCTCCGGGCTGGCGCCGGGCAGTCCAGCCTGCACCGAGATGGTGGGAAAGTCCACCTGGGGCAGCGGCGCCACCGGCAGGTGGAAATAGGCCACGATCCCGGCCAGGACGATGCCCAGGGTGAGCAGGGTGGTGGCCACCGGCCGGTGGATGAAGGTGGCGAAGAAGTTCATGCGGGCTCAGCAACGCCCAGCTTGCCCTTCAGCCGGTTTGCCAGGCGGTCGAAGAACAGGTAGATCACCGGGGTGGTGAACAGGGTGAGCACCTGGCTCACCATGAGGCCGCCCACCATGGCCAGGCCCAGGGGCTGGCGCAGCTCCGAGCCCACCCCTGTGCCCAGCATCAGGGGCAGCGCGCCCAGCATGGCCGCCATGGTGGTCATCAGGATGGGCCGCAAGCGCAGCAGGCAAGCCTGGTAGATGGCCTCCCGCGCGGGCAGCCCCTGCTCCCGCTCGGCGGAGAGGGCGAAGTCGATCATCAGGATGCCGTTCTTCTTGACGATGCCGATCAACAGGATGATGCCGATGATGCCGATCACGTCCAGCTCCCGCCCGGCCAGCATCAGGGTCAGCAGGGCACCCACGGCCGCCGAGGGCAGGGTGGAGAGGATGGTGACGGGATGCACGGCGTTCTCGTAGAGCACCCCCAGGACGATGTACATGGTCACCACCGCCGCCAGGATCAGCAGCAGGGTGTTGGAGAGCGAGGACTGGAAGATCAGGGCCGCACCCTGGAAGCTGGTCTCGATGGACTGCGGCAGCCCCAGCGCCCCCTCGGCCTTCTCGATGGCATCCACGGCGTCGCCCAGGGAGGCGCCGTGGGCCAGGTTGAAGGACAGGGTGGCCGCCGGAAACTGACCGATGTGGCTGACCAGCAGCGGCGCTTCCCTTTCCTCCACACGGGCCACCGCCGAAAGGGGCACCTGCTGCCCGGAGGCGGTGGGTACGTAGAGCCCGTCCAGGGCGAGGGGACCGGCCTGCGCTTCCGGATTCGCCACCAGCACCACCCGGTACTGGTTGGACTGGGTGAAGATGGTGGAGATCAGGCGCTGGCCGAAGGCGTCGTAGAGGGCGTTGTCGATGGCCGCCACGGTGACGCCCAGCCGCCCGGCGGCGTCGCGGTCGATGTCCACAAAGGACTGCAGGCCCTTGTC
>JBJKSP010000356.1:0-3090 GCA_046703865.1 Thiobacillaceae bacterium | reverse complement strand
GGCCATGGGCCTCATGGAAACGCTGATAGGCGGCGTTCAGGAGCTGTTTGATCGCCCCGCACTGCTGGCTGGCGTGGTCGAACTCCGAAGTCATGCGACGGATGAGCAGGTTCATGCCCCGGATGAGACCCGCCGTGGTCCAACTGTCGTTGATGGCCATCATGCTCTCTTCCAGCATCTTGTCCATGCGCTCGTCGTCGAGCCGGGCAAGCAGCTCCATGCCCTGCTGCGACACGATCTTGCGGGTGACGTTGAAGTTGCGCGTGGTCTCTTCGTAGGTCTGCTTGTCGGCCATCATCTTGTCCCGCATCTGGGCCACGATCTGCTGGTTCTTGCCGGACAGCGCCTCCAGGTCCAAGAGGTTCTGGCGGGCCGCCGACAACCGTTTGGCAGCGGTGTCACGGGTCTCCGTCAGGCGGGGCCCCAACTCGCGCACCACAGACTCCCGCATGATCTTTTCCCGGGAAGGGATGATCTCCCTGGCCAGCATCACCTCCAAGGCCTGGATGCCGGAACGCTTCAAGAGTTCCTCGTCGCCCCGGATCTTGCCCACCAGGGCCTTCTGGGCCGAGATGGCCAGGACGCTCCCCGGGGGGATGTTGAGCTGGCCGGCAGTGGACTCGATCTGGCGCTGGATGGTGCGACCGATGTCCTCGGGGGACTTGAGGTCGTCCCACAGCATGTCGATCTTATTCAGCACCGCATAGTGCTGGCTGGTGTGCTTGGACACCATCTTGTTCCAGATTTCGTAGTCGGACTGGGTCACCCCCGTGTCGGTGGCCAACAGAAACAACAGGGCGTGGGCGTTGGGGATGGCCGAGAGGGTCAGTTCCGGCTCCGCACCCATGGCGTTGAGGCCGGGGGTGTCCAGGATGGCCAGCCCCGATTCCAGCAGGGGATGGGGGTAGTTGATCATGGCGTAGCGCCAGGCGGGGATCTCCACCCGGTCCTGGTCCTTCACCATGTAAGTCAGGTTGGGATCGTTCTCGTCCCAGAGGCCCAGGGCCCGGGCCTCGACCTTGAACACCACCTTGGTCTCGGCCAGCTTGTGCATGGCTGAGACCATCGCTCCGGGGTCCGACACGTCCAGCCGTATGGTGTTCCACTCCACCGGCATGCGCTTGAGGGCATTGATGCTCTCGTCCCTGAACCGGGTCTCGATGGGCAGCAGACGGATGTTGGGTTCGGACTCGATATCGTAGAAGATCTCCGTGGGACACATGGTGGTGCGCCCCGCGTCCGATGGCAGCAGACGCTGCTTGAAGTCTGAAAAGAACAGTGCGTTGATGAGTTCGGTCTTGCCGCGGCTGAACTCGGCCACGAAGGCCAGCATGAGGCGGTCGTGCCTGAGGTTCTCGGCCAGGTCGTACATGCGCAGGAGCTGTTCGGCCTCGGCCTCCGTGTGATGTTCCAGCCAGTCCTTGTAGGCGGTCACCACCTTCACTAAGCGATCGCGCCGGTTGCGAAACCGGGATATGCCGCTTTCCAAACCGTAGTTCATGCCGAGTCCTCTGTCAGCCGCCGCCTGATTTCGTCCGGGTCAAGTTCCACCCAAATGACCTTGCGCCGGGATTTTTCGCCGTGGGCGATTGTAACCTTCCGGCGGGAAATAGCGAGCCGTTCTGCAATAAAATCCAGCACTGCGGCGTTGGCTGCGCCCTCCATCGCCCGGGCCGAAATGCGCAGCTTGAGCGCGTCCCCGTGTTCGCCCGCCAGGGCATTCACCCTGGCACCGGGCTGGACATGCAGTACCACCAGTGCCCCGCCCTTGGGTGAGGCCTTAATCCAGGGTGACACTAAATCATACCCATGGCCAGGCGCTCCAGCGCCATCACCGGCGATACCAGCAGCAGTTGCATGATGACCAGGGCCACCAGAGGCGAAAGGTCGATCCCGGCGATGGGGGGGATGACCCGTTGCAACGGCGCCAGGCAGGGCCTTACCAGCGCGTAGAACACCGCGGCGTGGGGCGAGAACGGATTGACCCAGCTCATGATGGCCTGCAGCAGGATGAATCCCATCAGGATGTAAATGGCCAGCTTGACGGCGGCAGCCAGCGAAAGGAGCAGGAAGCCCGGCAGGACACCCCACCCGGCCAGGAGAAAAGGATAGTTCCCGAGCCAGTGACTGGCGAGGACCGCGGCCAGCTCGGCCAGGTAGAACAGGACCAGGCTGGCCCAGTCCATGCCCAGCAGGCCGGGCAGTACGCGTCGCACGGGCCGCACCATGGGATCGGTCACCCTGACGATGAACTGGGCGAATGGGTTGTGGAAGGGCACCCGTGCCCATTGCATGTAAAAGCGCAGCCAGAATGCCGAGGCAAACAGATCGAAACAGACGCGCAGGAGAAACTGCAGGGCGTCGACAAACACTCAGTTCTCCCGGCCCAGCAGGTCGCCCAGTTCCCCCCCCCTGGCGGCGGCGGCCCGGGCGGCGGCCAGAAGGATCGCCTTGACGCCCGCCTCTTCGAGGACACGGATGCCCTGTTCCGTCGTCCCCCCCTTTGAGGTGACGCGGGCACGCAATTCCGTCGGTGGCGCCTTGTCCTTGATGGCCAGGGCCGAGGCGCCGAAAAACGTGTGCAGCGCCAGCTGGCGTGCCACTTCGAGTTCAAGGCCCAGCTCCACCGCCGCGGCCTCGAGGGCCTCGATGAAGTAGAAGACGTAGGCCGGCCCGCTGCCCGAAATGGCGGTGATGGCATCGATGAGCGACTCATCCTCCACCCAGACGACGCTGCCCACCGCCTCCATGATGCGTCTGGCCTGTTCCCGTTGTACCGGGGTGACGCCGGACAGGGCGTACAGCCCGGTGATGCCGGCCCCCACCAGGGCGGGGGTGTTGGGCATGGCCCGAACCACCGCGCGATGACCCGACAGCCACCGGGAGATATCTCCCGCCCTGACCCCTGCTGCAATGGACAGGACCAACTGCCCCGGATACGGCGTGGACATGCCCAGGAGGGCGCTGCGCAACTGCTGGGGCTTGACCGCCAGCACCAGGACGTCGGCCTCTTCCATGACTGGACCATCGAACTCGTATATTCGGACGGGGAAGTGCGCCGCCAGCCAGTCCCGCCGCTCGGGGCTGGTC
>JBJKSP010000355.1:0-3668 GCA_046703865.1 Thiobacillaceae bacterium | reverse complement strand
GCCATGGACTTACAGAGCGCGATTTTGACAGCCTGTTTACCAAAGATCGCCCGATCATTTTCAACTTCCACGGCTACCCCTGGCTGATCCACCGCCTGGCCTACCGGCGCACCAACCACCACAACCTGCACGTGCGCGGCTACAAGGAAAAGGGCAATATCAACACGCCGCTGGAGCTGGCCATGCGCAACGAGATCGACCGCTACAGCCTGGCCATCGACGTGATCAACCGGGTGCCCGGCCTGCTGGTGGCCGGCGCCCACGTAAAGGAGAAGCTCAGGGACATGCAGATCGAGTGCCGCAACTACGCCTACGAAAACGGCCTCGATCGGGCGGTGATACGGGAATGGCGCTGGCCGGGCTGAGGCGCGGCCATGGCTGATCGGCCTATGAACCCCGATACGGCCGCCTTCGCCCGCCGATTCGTGAGGGACGTCCTGGGCTGCACCTGCCCGGACGAGGTGCTGGAACGCATCGAAATCGATCGCCGTCCCGGCGACCCGCCCCTGACCCGGATCCGGGTGGGCGGTCGGCTGCTGATCTACCTGCTGGCCCCTCCCGTCCCTGAACGAGCAGAAGGCATCGTGACGAGGTTGCTGGCGGAGGGCCTGGCGGAACGGGATGCCGGCGGATACAACCGTTTCCGGCTGGTGCTGGCTGCGGAGGCGCCGGCCGGCCTCAGGGCCGCCGCCGAGGCGGCCTTCGGATCAACACGCCCGGACGAACGGACCCATCTGCACGTGGTGGAGATGGGCGAGGCCGCCCTGTTAGTGGGTAGTGGGTAGTGGGTAGTGGGTAGTGGGTAGTGGGTAGTGGGTAGTGGGTAGTGGGTAGTGGGTAGTGGGTAGTGGGTAGTGGGTAGTGGGTAGTGGGTAGAGTCTAGCCCCGCCTCCGACTTCCCACTCCGATACAGCTACCGCAGATACGCCTCCGTGGCGTAGCGGCGCATCATGCGGTGGCTGTTGAAATAGGCGGCGTTCTTGCTGATGGCGCCTTTCATGACGGCGATCCAGCCGGTCCGGTCCTTGTACCACAGCGGCAATACCACCTTCTCCAGCTTTTCATAAAGGGCGACGGCATCGTGGCCATTGGCGGTGGGAGTGTCCTCGCCGATGGCCCAGCCGGTCACCCCCTCCAGGCAGCCTTCCACCCACCAGCCGTCCAGCACCGAGAGCTGGGGCACGCCGTTGAAGGCCGCCTTCATGCCGCTGGTGCCGGAGGCCTCCAGGGGCCGCAGGGGGGTGTTGAGCCAGACGTCCGAACCGGACACCATGAGCAGGGCCAGGGCCATGTCGTAGTTGGGCAGGAAGGCCATGGTGACCGAGCCGGCCAGGTCACGGATGTGGGCATGCAGGGCCTCGATGAGCCGTTTGCCCGCCTCGTCCCGGGGATGGGCCTTGCCGGCCAGGACGATCTGGAAGGGCTGATCCCGGGCGATGGCCTTGAGCCGCTCCAGGTCGCTGAACATGAGGTCGGCCCGCTTGTAGGCGGTCATGCGCCGGGCGAAGCCCAGGATGGGCTTGTCCGGGTCCAGGGCCACCCCGGTCAGGGCCCGCACCTTGTCCACCAGATCCTGCTTGGCCTCCTGGTGGGCCGTCCAGAGCTTGTCGTCGGGGACGCGGTCGGCCCGGGAAAGGAGTTCCGGCTCATGGCACCAGCCCGGCACGTACTGATCGTAGACCACCGCCACGTGCAGGCTGGTCCAAGTGGAGCCGTGCACCCCGTTGGTCACCGAATGCACGGCATAGCCCGGGAACATCAGCCGGGAGACCTCGGCGTGGCGCTTGGCCACGCCGTTCACGTACTCGGACAGGTTCAGGGCCAGGCGGGTCATGTTGAGCTTGTCCTCGCCGGCCAGCAGCTTCACCGTGCCCGGGTCCAGCAGGTCACCGTAGATGTTCTGAACCAGGCCGTAATCGAACTTGTCGTGGCCCGCCTCCACCGGGGTGTGGGTGGTGAAGGTGCACAACTCCCTCACCCGGGGCAGGTCATAGGGGCTCTCGCCGGGACGCAGGTCCTCGGCGGGGTAGGCGTAGCGCCGCAGCAGGGCCAGGGTGAGGAAGGCGGAGTGGCCCTCGTTCATGTGGTAGCCCATGAGGTTGAAGCCCAGGGCCTGGAGCATGGCGATACCCCCCAACCCCAGGATGATCTCCTGCTTGATGCGGTAGGTCTCGTCGCCGCCGTACAGATAGTGGGTGATCTCCCGGTCCCGGGGATCGTTCACCGGCAGATCCGTGTCCAACAGCAGCACCGGGACAGCGCCGTCGGTGCGGGAACTCAGCACGTAGAGCCAGCCCCCCACCCATACCTGGCGCCCCTCCAGGGTCAGGGCCACGGCGGCCTGCAGCCGGGTGGCGTGGCTGCCGGGGTCCCACTCGTCGGGATGCTCCACCTGCCGGCCCTGGGGATCGATCTCCTGGCGGAAGTATCCGGACCGGGATACCAGGGTCACCGCCACCATGGGCACGCCGATGTCCGCCGCGGCGCGCAGGGTGTCTCCCGCCAGCACCCCCAGGCCGCCGCTGTAGGTGGGAATGTCGCTCTCCATGGCGATCTCCATGGAGAAATAGGCCACCCGGGGCATATGGGTGAACGTTTCGGCGTTCTTCAAGACTTCCGCCATGGGATGATCCTCGCCTGTAATCCTGCCTGGAAAGGCACTGCGGTTACGTACCCTGAATTCTATCCGCCCCCGGCGGCAGGAAGATGACACCGCAATCGAATGCCCACGCCGCTCCGGCCGGACTAGGGCGTGTTAACGCTAATTTCACCCATGCGTTGCCGCGAAAATGCGATGGATGCAAGGCGCGAAGCGAAGCGAATGGTTGCCCCATTCGCAAGCTTTGCAACACCGCAGACGCGCATTTCTCGCAGCAACCCTTCGGGACGGGGGCGATTTGGGCGCCCCCCTTTGTCGCAATCCGCTTGCAGTGGGCGACACTGCGGCGCGTCTTGCTTCGCGGGCTGCATCCCAAATCGACCTCGTCGCATAGGTGCAATTAGCGTTAACACGCCCTAGATTGGAAGAATACCCCTACGCGCGAAAGGAACACCATGGAAAAGGCAATCCGAGACTTCATCCTCGCCTTCATGGCCGGCCACAACATCATGACCGTGGCCACCGTGCGTCCGGACGGCTGGCCCCAGGCCACCACGGTGGCCTACGCCAACGATGGCCTGACGCTCTACCTCGGCTGCGATCCGGGCGGCCAGAAGGTGGCCAACATCCGCCAGTGCGCCAAGGTCTCCGTCACCATCGACCGGGAAAGCGAGGACTGGAATGCCATCCAGGGCCTGTCCCTGGGGGGCACGGCGACGGTGGTCACCGATGAGCAGGAACGCATCCATGCCCAGCAACTGCTCGTGGCCAAGTTCCCCCAGTGGGCCGAAATGCCCGAACCGGAGGATTCCGCCCTGATCGCCTTCGTCAGGATCACGCCCAAGGTGATCTCGGTCCTGGACTATACGAAAGGCTTCGGGCACACGGAACTGGTGGAGGTGTAATCCCTCCGCATGGTGTGCAACACGATGTAGGAGCGAGCCCCAGCTCGCGATTTCCAAACCGACGTGCGATTTCGCGAGCTGGGGCTCGCTCCTACACGATTGACAGCTAACCCATGGTCGCCCGGAGCAACGGCTTCAAGTCCGCCAGTGACCGGGTATTGAGC
>JBJKSP010000354.1:0-10550 GCA_046703865.1 Thiobacillaceae bacterium | reverse complement strand
GGTTCCAGGACCACCTCCCGGCGCAGCACCGAGTTCCTGATGACGGCGTTGTTGATCAGACAGCCTGCGCTCACCATGCTGTTGTCCACCCGGGCGTCGATGAAGCGCGCAACGGGGCCCTGGTAGTTGCTGGAGAAGATGGGCCAGTGGGCGTTGAACACGTCGAAGCGGGGCTCCAGGCCCAGGACGTCCATATGGGCCTCGTAATAGGCGTCGATGGTGCCCACGTCGCGCCAGTAGCCCTGCTCTTCGTAGGGCCGCACCCCGGGCACCTGGTTGCGCGCGAAGTCGTAGGCGTACAGGCGGTCCCCTGCCACCATGCGGGGCAGGATGTGCTTGCCGAAGTCGTGCTCGTCGCGCCGGTGGGCGTCCTGCAGGGCGTCCAGCAGGGCCTCGGTGCGGAAGATGTAGTTGCCCATGGAGGCGAAGGCCCGGGTGGGATCGCTGACCATGGGGGGCGGGTTCTTGGGTTTTTCCAGGAAGCCCCTGATGCGCTGCTGCGCGTCGGTATCGATGATGCCGAAGGCGGATGCCTGGGCCAGGGGCACGGGCAGGGCCGCCACGCTGGCGTCTGCCTCGCAGTCCCGGTGGAATTGCACCATCTGTCGCACGTCCATGCGGTAGATGTGGTCGGCCCCGAAGACCGCCACCAGGTCGGGCTTGTGCTGGTGGATCAGGTTCAGGTTCTGGTACACCGCGTCCGCCGTGCCCTGGAACCACTCCTGTCCGGCACGCATCTGGGGCGGCACCACGGTGATGAAATGTTCGGGCAGGATGGGCGGCAGCACCCAGGCCTTGCGTACGTGCTCGATCAGGGACTGGGACTTGTACTGCACCAGCATGTAGATGCTGTGGATGCCCGAGTTCATGAGGTTGGACAGGGCGAAATCCACGATGCGGTAACGCGCGCCGAAGGGGACAGAGGGCTTGGAGCGTTCCGCGGTGAGGGGGTGCAGGCGGGTGCCTTCCCCGCCGGCCATGACGAAGGCCAGGATCTTCAGCTTACCCATGATGTTCTCCCATCAGCTCGGCCAGGCCATCCAGGGGCACATGCACCCATTGGGGGCGGTTGGCCAGTTCATAACGTATCTCGTACAAGGCCTTTTCCAGGCTGAACAGCCGGATCAGCAGGCTCATCTGCCAGGATTCCCGCGGGCATGCCGGACAGCCGGCCACACCGCTGTTATAGCCCTCCAGGAAGGCGCCCTTCACCTCCTGGCGCCAGCTTCTGAGCAGCTGTTCCACGGCGACGCCGGCGGCGGGGGACTCGGAGTGGGTACGCTCGGCGGCGATGGCGGCGGCGTAGTCGAAGGAGCGCAACATGCCGGCCACGTCCTTGAGGGGGCTGCCCCGCTGTCTGCGCTCCGCCAGGCTGCGGCCCGGTTCGCCTTCGAAGTCGATGATGACGAAGTCGTTGCCGCTCATGAGCACCTGGCCCAGGTGGTAATCCCCGTGGTAGCGGATCTTCACCGTCCTCAGGTCCCCCAGTCCCATGCTGCCCACCGCCGTCTCCATCTGCTGGCGCCGGTCAACCAGGGCGGCGGCGCGGGGGCGCAGCGCCTCGGGCAGCCTGTCCAGGCCCGCGGCCAGCTGATCCAGGGTGAGCCCCACGTCCTCGCGCACCTTGTCCACCCAAGCCTGTGCCTCTCCCACCTCCATCAGCTCGTGGCCGAAGGCCTCGTTGATGGTGGGGATGGCCAGGGCCTGGTGCAGCTCGCCCGTGCGCCGCCCCAGCAGGTTCATGAGGGGCAGGAAGGCGGCGTGGGGGCTTTCCCGGGGATAGGCGTGTTCCCCGTTGAGCACCGACTGCCAGTTTTCCAGGAAGCGGGCCAGGTAGCCCAGGGTGTAGTCCCAGGCGCTGCCCTGGTTTTCCACGTAGCCCTGCAGGATGGCCAGCAGCCAGGGCTCCCCCGCGTCCGGCAGCCATTCCAGGGCGCCCAGGACCGGTGCGATATGGCGGAAGGGGGTGACCTCGGTGAGGAAGCGCCCCACCTCCAGCTCGGGATTCATCCCGGCCTCGATCTTGCGGTAGAGCTTGAGGACCAGCTTGTCGCCCAGAATCAGATTGGTGTTGCTCTGTTCCAGGCTGGGCCGGTGTACGGTCCAATCCGCGTCGCTGCGCACCCAGTCGTGGTACGAGGAGGTGGGGATGAAGCGCAGCCGTCCGGCGTGCAGCCCGATCTCCAGCCGCTTGCCCATGCCCTGCACCAGGTCGCGGCAGAAACCGTCGTCGGCCTGGGCCTCCAGCAGCAGTCCCTGCTCGGCCTTGCGCCGCATGCGGCTGACCACCCGGGCCAGGTGCTCGGGGGGCAGTTCCTCCGGGTCACCCCAGCGGATGGACAGGGGCAGGAAGTATTGCTGTTCCCCGCCGTCCGCGTAGCTGACCCGGCAGGTGGAGACCAGCCAGCGGCCGCGCTCGCTTTGCCAGGCCCCCAGCGCGTTGAAGGCGACGCGCTGCACGCCGCCGGCCTTGCCCGCGAACCAGCGCTGATGGTCCAGATAGGCGGGCAGGACATTCCCCTCCAGACGCTGGCGCACGCCGCCCACCACCAGCTCCTCGTACCCCATGAGGTCGGGGGGCTTCTGCTGGAAGAAGCCGCGCGGTTCGGTCAGCACCAGCATGGGGATCGCCTCCAGGGGGGGCAGGTCTTCGTGCCAGGTGGGGGGCAGGGCCTCGGCGGACAGCTCGAACCAGTAGAAGCCGTAGCGGGGCAGGGTGAGCAGATAGGGCAGCTCGCCCACGGGCGGGAAGGGGGTGCGGCTGGTCAGTTCCACCGGTACCCGGCCCTTGTACTCGGAAAGGTCCACCTCCACCGGCTGGGGCGAACGGGCCAAATTGGCCACACACAGCAGGATCTCCTCCCCGTAGATGCGCAGGTAGGCGAAGATCTTGCGGTTGCCGGGCCTGAGCAGCTTCAGCGTGCCGCGCCCGAAGGCGGTATGGCTGCGCCGCACGGCGATCAGCAGGCGCATCCAGTTGAGCAGGCTGGAGGGGCTGCGCGTTTGGGCCTCCACGTTCACTGACTCGAAGCCGTAGATGGGGTCCATGATGGGCGGCAGGTACAGCCGCTGGGGGTCGGCCCGGGAAAAGCCGGCGTTGCGGTCCGGGCTCCACTGCATGGGCGTGCGCACCCCGTTGCGGTCACCCAGGTAGAAGTTGTCGCCCATGCCGATCTCGTCGCCGTAGTAGATGATGGGCGTGCCGGGCATGGTCATGAGCAGGCAGTTCATGAGCTTGATCTTGTCCAGATCGTTTTCCAGCAGGGGCGCAAGACGGCGGCGGATGCCCACGTTCACGCGCATGCGCGGGTCGTTGGCGAACGCCTTGTACATGTAGTCCCGCTCCTTGTCGGTGACCATCTCCAGGGTCAGCTCGTCGTGGTTGCGCAGGAACAGGGCCCATTGGCAGATGTCGGGGATATCCGGGGTCTGGCTCAGGATGTCGGTGATGGGGAAGCGGTCCTCCTGGGCCAGGGCCATGTACATGCGCGGCATGAGGGGGAAGTGGTAGGCCATGTGGCACTCGTCCCCGTCGCCGAAGTACTCCCGCACGTCCTCTGGCCACATGTTGGCCTCGGCCAGGAACATCCTGCCCTTGTAGTTGGCGTCCACCACCTGCCGCATGCGCTTGATCACCGCGTGGGTCTCGGGCAGGTTCTCGCAGTTGGTGCCGTCGCGCTCCACCAGGTAGGGAATGGCGTCCAGGCGCATGCCGTCCACCCCCATGTCCAGCCAGAAGCGCATGACGCGGGTCAGCGCCTTGACCACCTGGGGATTGTCGAAATTGAGGTCGGGCTGGTGGGAGAAGAAGCGGTGCCAGTAGTAGGACCGGGCCACGTTGTCCCAGGCCCAGTTGGATTCCTCGGTGTCGGTGAAGATGATGCGCGTGCCCTGGTACTTGAGCTTGCTGTCGTTCCAGACGTAGTAGTTGCGCTTGGCAGAGCCGGCGGGGGCGCGCCGTGCGGCCTGGAACCAGGCGTGCTGGTCCGAGGTGTGGTTGATGACCAGCTCGGTCACGAGTCGCATGTGACGCCTGTGGAGTTCCCGGATCAGGGTGCGCACGTCCTGGCGCGTGCCGTAGGACGGATTGACGTTGTGGTAGTCGGAGATGTCGTAGCCGTCGTCCCGCAGCGGGGAGGGATAGAAGGGCAGCAGCCAGAGGGTGTTCACCCCCAGCTCTTCCAGGTAGTCCAGACGGTCGATCAGGCCCCTGAAGTCGCCCACGCCGTCGTTGTTGGCGTCCTGGAAGGCCTTGACGTGCACCTCGTAGACGATGGCGTCCTTGTACCACAGGGGGTCGTCCATGAAGCCCATGCCCATCCTCCGTGTCAGTAGCAGGTGTCCACGTAATCCCGGTGCGTCCAGCCGGTGATCCGGTAGATCTCCGCGGGATTCGCCCGGGGGTCCAGATCCACGCTGTGGCCCCGGCCGCGCCAAAGGTGTTTGCGTCCGGTGAGCAGCTCTTCCACCTGGAACGCCTGGTCGGGCCCGATGCCCATCTCTTCCAGGGGGAATTGCAGTACCGCCTGGTGGGCCTCGAAGGGGTCCAGGTTCACCGCCACGAAGATGCGGTTGGCCCCGTCCAGGGTGGACTTGCCGTAGAACAGCACGTTGTCGTCGTCCGCCGGATGGAAGCGCAGGTTCTCGTACTCGTGGAGGGCCGGATTCTCGCGCCGGATGCGGTTGATGGCGCTGATCCAGTCCTTGATGTGGCCCGGCCGGTCCCAGTCCCAGACCTTGTACTGGTACTTCTCGGAATTCAGGTAATCCTCGGTGCCCGGGATGGCGTCCGCCTCGCACAGTTCGAAACCGTTGTAGATGCCGTATACGCTGGACAGGGTCGCCGCCAGCGCGAGACGCACCATGAAGGCGGGACGGCCGCCGGTCTGCAGGTACTGGGGCAGGATGTCCGGGGTATTGGTGAAGAAGTTGGGCCGCAGGTACTCCCGGCTCTCGGACCGGGTCAGCTCGGTGAGGTAGTCGGTGAGTTCCTGTTTGAAGTTGCGCCAGGTGAAATAGGTGTAGGACTGGCTGAAGCCGGCCATGGCCAGGGCCTTCACCAGCTTGGGCCGGGTGAAGGCCTCGGACAGGAAGACCGTGTCGGGATAGCGCTCCTGGACCGCGCGGATGAGCCACTCCCAGAACGGGATGGGCTTGGTGTGGGGGTTGTCCACCCGGAAGGTCCTGACCCCCCGCTCCGCCCAGAACAGCACCACGTCCCGCCACTCCTGCCACAGCTCGTCCTGGTGGGGACCGTAGAACTGCACGGGGACGATGTCCTGGTACTTCTTGGGGGGATTCTCGGCGTAGCGGATGGTGCCGTCGGGACGCCACTTGAACCAGTCCGGGTGCGCCTTGACGTAGGGGTGGTCCGGGGCGCACTGGATGGCGAAGTCCAGGGCCACCTCCATGTCCAGCTCCCGGCAGCGCTGCACGAATCGTTCGAATCCCTCCAGTGTGCCCAGTTCCGGGTGCACGGCCGTATGGCCGCCTTCCGCGGCGCCGATGGCATAGGGGCTGCCGGGATCGTCCGGCCCGGCGTCGGTGGCGTTGTTGGTGCCCTTCCGGTTGACCCGGCCGATGGGATGGATGGGCACCAGATAGACCACGTCGAAGCCCATGGCCCGGATCTCGGGCAGGCGCCGCGCGCAGTCCTCGAAGCTCGCGCCCCGCCCCTCCGCCGTGCCCTGGGAGCGCGGGAACATCTCGTACCAGGCGGCATAGCGGGCGGCCACCCGGTCCACCACCACGGTGAGCTCCTTGTCATAGGTGCTGGCCAGGCCGCGGTCTGGATGCCGGGCCACGAGCCGGCCCAGGGTGTGAGAGAGCAAGAGGTCGGTGCGGTCGGCGTCGTCCGTCATCTGGTCGAACCGGGCCAGGGCCTGCTCCAGCTGCTTGCGCCCGGCACCCGTTGCGCGGGCCGCGGCCTCGGCCGCCAGGGACCGCCCCTCGGCGAGCTCCAGGGTCACCGCCTGGCCCGCCGCCAGGCGCTTTTCCAGGTCCTGGCGCCAGCTCTCGAAGGCGTCCGGCCAGGCCTGGATCGTGTAACGGTAGCGGGTGTTGCGCGACAGCGGGAATTCCCCGCGCCAGCGGTCGTTGTCCGCGAGACGCATGGGGACCTCGTGCCAGTCCGACTCGTCCTGGGCCCGGTAGCGCAGGACGGCGGCCAGGACGTCGTGACCCTCCTTGACGATGTCCGCCTCCACCACCAGCACGTCGCCCACCTCGCGTTTAACGGGATAGCGCCCGCAAGCGATCTCCGGGCTGACGTCGAGGATCAGGACGGGGTGCATGGCGGTCTCCTTGTCACGCGTCGGGGCTGGCGTACAGCCGGATGGAAAGGGGAGGCAGGTCGATCCATCCGGGCTCGCGCTCTGGCGGGCGGGCTCCCTCGGGCGTCAGCTCGCGCATCCCGGCGGTGTCGCAGCCCAGCAGGCGGGCCGCATCCACGGTGCCGAATCGATGGCCTTTATGTGTGTCCGGATTGACCAGTGTGAGCACCCGGCCCGGTGCCTTGAGCCCCTCCCGCACCAGGGTCACCACGGGGTCGTGGTCAAGCGTCATGCGTCGCTGGGGGCCTTCCTCGTTCAACAAAGGCAGGCCGGCCTTCATGCGATTTACTTGACCGATATAGTCCGAGAGGTCGAATGCGGGTTCTTCCCAGTCCGTCGGCCGTGTCTTCACCACATGGAGCTTGCGGCGGAAGCCGTACTCGTAGCCCATGGGGATCATGACCCCGCTGGAAAAGGCGGCGGCGAACAGATACCACAGCCTGGACACCCGCCCGTCCCCGCCCGATTCGGCGGCCAGCCGCTCGGTGTCGTGGCTCTCGGGGAAGGCGACGGAGGGTGCGATGTCCCGGAACTGCTCGTACTGCTCCAGCAGCCAATCGGCCCGGAAATCCCACCACTTGCTGGAATTGAACAAATAGTCGAAGCCCGCGCCGGCCAGTTGCCGGACCTCCTCCGGCTGGCAGCCCAGGGTCTCGGCGAAGAAGCAGGTCTCCGGCCTCTCCTGCCGGGCGGCGGCGAGCACCTCCGCCCAGACCGCGCCCGGGACCTTGTAGGCGGCGTCGCAGCGAAAGCCGGCGAAGCCCAGGCGGGTGTAATGCCGTGCCAGGTCCTGCCAGTAGCGGACAAGTCCTTTCGGGTCGGAGGTGCCGGCGTAATCGATCTCCGCCAGATCGCCCCAGACGGTGCGTTTCTCCACGTTGTCCGGCTCGTTGGGGTCCACCGCGTACGGGGAGAGGACGGCGCCGTCCTCGTCCCGGGCGAACCACTCGGGATGGCTTTCCACCAGTACTGAGTCCTTGGCGGTGTGATTGATGACCAGGTCCATCATCACATCGAGCCCGCTGGCTCGGGCCGCCGCCAGGAAGTCGGCCAGCAGGGTGTCCGCGTCCTTGTGGCTGCGGCCCTGAAAAAGGGGGTTGAGCCGATAATAATCCTTCACCGCGTAGAGGCTGCCGGAGAAGCCCGGCGCGTGAAACGGGTTGAGGAAGACCCAGTCGAACCCCATATCGGCGATGCGGGGCAGATGCAGTTCCCATTCAGTCACGGGGCCTGCCAGGAGGGGAAAGAGGTTGTAGATGCGGGGGGCTGTCTTCATGAGTTGTTTTACAGCGGGCTATTACACTATAGGCACGTCCGCTCGCATCATCATCAGGGGCGAGGGGCGCGAACGCGCGACATTTTACCAACCTTGGCACGGAGACCCGTCATGAATCCCGGCGAAGACCTGAAGAAGCTGATGGAAACCCTGTCGACCCAGCGCGACGAACTGATCCTCAAGGCCGGTCTGGCAAAGCTGGAGGCGAGGGATGAGTGGCGCGCCCTGGAGTCCAATCTGGACAAGCTGCGCGGCAAGGCCGCCCAGGTGAGCGCCACCGCCGGAGAAACCGCCCAGGACGTGGCCGCGGCGGCGAAGCTCCTGGGCCAGGAGATCGCCCGGGGCTACGAGCGGCTGCGCCGGCTGTTCTGATTCATTAGGAACCCGCCGTCTTCCGCTGCCCCCCCTGCTCCTGCACCAGCCGCAGGGGCGGCGCGCTGCCGTCCTTGCCCTGCCCGGGATAGACGGTGACGTGGGGGAAGGGGATCTCGATGCCGCGGGCGTCGAAGGCCGTCTTGAGCCGCTTCAGGAATTCGCGCCGCACGTTCCATTGCTCCAGGGGCACGACCTTGATGCGGCACTTGACCACGACCGAGGAATCGGCCCAGTTTTCCACCCCGGCCAGTTCCAGGTCGTCCAGGATCTTGGGCCCGAAGGCCTCGTCCCGGCGCAGTTCCGCCCCCGTCTCGCGGATCACCCGGAACACCTCGTCCAGGTCTTCCCGATAGGCCACCCCCAATTCCATGACTGCGTAGGAATATTCCAGGGTCATGTTGGTGACGGTGCCGATCAGGCCCGTGGGGACGAAATGGACATTGCCCTCGTAGCCGCGCAAGCGCACGTGCCTCAGGGTGACCTCCTCCACCAGCCCGGACTTGTCGGCAATCAGCACCACGTCCCCCACACGGATCTGGTTTTCCAGCAGGATGAAGAAGCCGCTCAGGAAGTCCTTGACCACGCTCTGGGCGCCGAAACCCACCGCCACGCCCACCACGCCGGCGGCCCCCAGGATGGGGGCGATGGAGATGCCCACTTGGGCAAGCACCATCATGGCCGCCACGGCGAGGATGACCACGGTGAGGAAGTAGCGCACCACCCGGGCCAGCGTCTGCACCCTGCGCATCGCCTCCATGTCGTCCATGTGGCTGAGGGCGAATCTCTTGAACACGGACGCCGCACGCCCCGCCAGGTGCAACAGCAGCCACGTGGCCAGGAGGATGAGCACCACGGTGAGTGCGATCCTCACGGCGGGCATGCTGCCGTGGGGCACGGTGATGTTCATGGAGTTCATCAACTGTTCCAGCGCGCTCATGTTCGTCGGATCGGGTGTCTGAAGGTGGGGGCCCCGGGGGGCGGGCGTTTTTTGTCATGGTACGACGAAATGCCGCAGCCGTCCGCGACGGGCCGGCACGGAAGGCGTCCGGTGCCCCGGGGGCGGGGTGATAAAATGCCACCTTGAAACACAAGGGGGTCTGGTTTTGCTGTCCGTTTCCAATCTCACCATCCAGTTCGGGGCCAAGCCCCTGTTCGAAAACGTCAACGTCAAATTCGGTGACGGCAACCGTTACGGCCTGATCGGCGCCAACGGCAGCGGCAAGTCCACCTTCATGAAGATCCTGGCCGGCCAGCTCGAACCCGGCGCCGGCAACGTGGCCTACGACCCGGGCGAGCGCATGGCCTTCCTGCGCCAGGACCAGTTCGCCTACGAGGACCAGCGGGTGCTGGACGTGGTGATGATGGGTCATGGAGAGATGTGGGCGGTGATGCAGGAGAAGGACGCCATCTACATGAACCCCGAGGCGAGCGAGGCGGACTACATGCACGCCGCCGAGCTGGAGGCGAAATTCGGCGAGATGGGCGGCTACGATGCCGAGGCCCGGGCCGGCGAGCTGCTCCTGGGCCTGGACATCGCCAAGGAAAAACACGACGGCCCCATGCGCGAGGTGGCGCCGGGCTGGAAGCTCAGGGTGCTGCTGGCCCAGGCCCTGTTCGCCGACCCGGACATCCTGCTGCTGGACGAGCCCACCAACAACCTGGACATCAACACCATCCGCTGGCTGGAGGGCGTGCTCAACGCCCGCAATTCCACCATGATTATCATCTCCCACGACCGGCACTTCCTGAACCAGGTCTGCACCCATATGGCCGACCTGGACTATAGGACGCTGACTGTCTACCCGGGCAACTACGACGACTACATGGAGGCCTCCACCCTGGCCCGGGAGCGCCAGATCTCCGTCCAGGCCCGGTCCAAGGAACGCATCGCCGAGCTGGAGGAGTTCGTGCGCCGCTTCCGCGCCCACAAGGCCAAGGCGCGCCAGGCCACCAGCCGCATGAAGCAGATCGAGAAGCTCAGGGTGGAGGACGTGAAGCCCTCCTCGCGCCAGTACCCCTGGATCCGCTTCGAACTGGACGAGAAGGAGCGGCTGCACCGCCTGGCCTGCGAGGTGGAGCGCCTCGGCTTCGGCTACGAGCCCGGGCAGAAGGTAATTCGAGACCTCGGCGTGACCATCGCCGCCGGCGACAAGCTGGCCATCATCGGCGAGAACGGGGTGGGCAAGACCACCCTGCTCAAGCTGCTGGTGGGGGAGCTGGAGGCCCAGGGCGGAACGGTCAAGTGGGCGGAAAAGGCCCGGCCGGGCTATTTCGCCCATGACCACGCCACCGAGTTCGATTCCGACGAGTCCCTCACCGACTGGATCGGCCACTGGGTGCGGGCCGGCGGCTATGCGGGCACGGACGTGGAGACCCTGATCCGGGGCACCCTGGGCCGGCTGCTGTTCTCCGGCGACGAGGTCAGGAAGCCCGTGCGGGTCATCTCCGGCGGCGAGCAGGGCCGCATGCTGTTCGGGCGCCTGATGCTGCAGCAGCCCAACGTGCTGATCATGGACGAGCCCACCAACCACCTGGACATGGAGTCCATCGAGTCGCTCAACAGCGCG
>JBJKSP010000353.1:0-10289 GCA_046703865.1 Thiobacillaceae bacterium | reverse complement strand
CCTCTTCCATGTCGTCGAGCCTGACCTTGAAGGCAAAATGCACCATGTCCCCCTTATAGGCGAAGTCGTTGGGTGACTGCACCCTCGCACCGCCGACCGAGATGTCCACCATCCGTCCGGAAGCGATCTGTTTTCCGCCCTCGTGGTCATAGATGGCGATGATGATGTTGACGGGCGCACGCATGGTCCGGCGGATGCGCATGGCATGTACGGTGTCGGGATAAGACAGATGCAGGTAGGGGAAAGGAATCAGGTTGGACTTGAGCACCCTGGCCTTGAACCCACAGACGTTGAGGCCGGAGAAGGCGCGCACCATAAAAGTCTGCCCGTCACGTACGAAAATGAGTCTGCCCTCCACGCTAGGGTTGGTAATCAGGATGCTCTTGCGCCTCATGACGCCGACCACGTGAACGGTATAGCGGTCGTTCAGCCCTTCCAGCAGCGGCTGGAGCTGCATGGGGTCACCCGGCATGACTTTGATCTGGTCGAAGGACAGGCTAACCTCGCCGTGCCCGCCTTCCAGCTGCCTGTTGTCCTCTTCCTCGCTCTCCTCCACGGTGGCGAAGCGGCTGTTTCCCGGGTGTCGTCTTCCCAGTCGGTACAAACCCTTCTCCTGGAGGACCTCGACCTGCAACTCGCTGGTCACCACCACCCCCCTGTTGAGAAGCAGGACGCGATTGACATCATAGACGGCCCAGGGCAGGGCCTGTCCAAGCACGATGTCGGCCTTGCGCACGGGTATCAGGTCACCTTGGTCCTCAGCCATGCGGTCGTCTCATGGTTCGTGATCGAATTATGCCGGGGCCGGTACGGCCGGTCGGATATTGTAGGCATCGACTGGGACAATGGCTAATCGGCGCCACTGCGAGGCCGGCAGCCGGGAGCGCGAGGCCGCCGTCGGCAACTGCCTAGCTCAATGCAGGTTGTGCCTGGCCAGCTCGTCCAGAATGTCCAGCACCAGTTGCCGACCCAGGGGGCCCATGCCCCGGGTGAGCAGTTCGCTGTCCCGCTCGCCATCGATGAGTCTCCGCATGATGGCCCCCAGCCGGGCCATGTCGCCTCCGACCTTGACCATCTGCTCGGCCATGTCGGCCAACACGCCGAAGGCCTGCACGTCACCCCTGGCTGAGGCCAGGATCATGGCGGCCAGTCCGGGGGCGGCAGCAGCGGCGTCGGTCTGCGACTCCAGGGACGGGAGGGAGGTGGGATTGTCGATTCCGGCCAGGATGGCTTCGGCGATGACGCGGTCCTCATCATCCAGCCCCATCAGGAGGGCACGGTCGCGCTTGCCGTCGATGATGGCGCGGATGACGGCCACCAGGCGCCCCCATCCCCTGTCCTCGGCGGCCTTGAGCAAGGGCATGAGTTCGGGCAGCAGGCTGCGGTCCAGACAGGCCCTGACCACGGCGTGGATGAAGGCTGCATGCACCTGCAGCACCTGGGTGGCAGCGTCAGGTAGCTGGGCCATGGACCTCCTCCAGCCTCTGCCACTGGCCTCCGACATATCCTTCCAAGGGCCGATAGTTGCGCTTGTAAACCATCTTGGCGCTTTCTGCTATCCAGTAACCCAGATACAGATAGGGCAGACCCATCCTGAGTGCGAGCTGAACCTGGGTCAGGACACCGTAGACCCCCAGACTGCGCCGCGGTAGATCCGGATCATAAAAGGTGTATACCGCGGAAAGGCCGTCCATCAATCGGTCTATGAGACCGACCATGACCACTTCCCCGTCCAGGCTGAATTCGGCCAGGGCACTGTCCACCCGGCTCACCAGCAGGAAATTTCGGTACTGCTCCCGATCATCCTGATCCATGCCGCCGCCGGCGTGTCGCCTCGCCTGATAGCGGGCGTAGAGCCGGTAGTGGGTCTCATCGAACACCAGGGGCTTGAGGCCGAGGGAGAGATCGCTGTTGCGCTCCAGGCAGCGCCGCTGGCTGCGATTGGGGGTGAAATCCGACACGGGAACGCGCACGGGCACGCAGGCACGGCAGCTGTCGCAGCGGGGACGATAGACATAGGAGCCGCTGCGCCGGAACCCGATTCGGGCCAATTCCGAAAACACCGGCGTGTCCACCAGACTGGCCGGCGTGGCCACCTGGGAGCGGGCAAGGCGACCCTGCAGATAGCTGCAGGGGTAGGCGGCGGTGAGATAGAACTGCAGACGGTGTATCGGCAGTTCACGCAACAGGGTCATGCTCGAAACTCCAAGGTCCGCGTACGCCGGTCTGGTTGACCAGTCTGTCCAGACGCGAACGGAACTCTAACCGGGAAATCTCCCGCGCGCCAAGCGAAGCAAGATGCGCGGTGGCCATCTGGCAGTCGATGAGACCGAAGCCCCAGCGCCTGAGTTGCCTGACCAAGTGGGCCATGGCGACCTTCGAGGCATCGCTGGTCCGGGCAAACATGGATTCACCGTAAAAGGCACGGCCGATGGCGACGCCGTACAGCCCGCCGGCCAGCTCTCCCTGTATCCAGGTTTCCACCGAATGGGCGTAGCCCAGGCGGTGCAGACGGACATAGGCGGCGACCATATCCGCCGTGATCCAGGTGCCGCGCTGCCGGGTCCTTGGTGCCGCACATGCCCTCATCACCTCTTCGAAAGCCGTGTCCACCCTGACCTCATAATCGACGCGCCTGAGGCGTTTCTTGAGGGAACGGGAAACCCTGAACTCCTCGGGAAGCAGGACCATGCGGGGATCCGGCGACCACCAGAGGATCGGCTCCCCCGGGTTGAACCAGGGGAAGATGCCCTGGCGATAGGCCTCCAGCAGGCGCCCGGGCGACAGGTCGCCGCCGGCTGCCAGCAAGCCGTTGGGTTCGCGCCGAGCCGCTTCCGTGGGGGGGAAGGCTTGGCCATCATGTATCCAGGGGATCATGATTCGGATTCTAGGTCGAACCCTGATCAGCGTGCAGGGTCAAAGTCGGCCGATGTCGCACGTAGTCCGCTAGAATTGCCGCTCCCACCCAGACCCCGCGCATGACCGCTCCCCACCCATCTTCGAATCCCCCCTGCTACCACTGCGGTGAACCGGTACCCGCCGGAGCTGAGTATCCGATCCGTCTGAAAAGTGAAATCAAACCGGCCTGCTGCCGGGGGTGCCAAGCTGTGGCCCAGACCATCATCGACTCGGGCAACGCCAGCTACTACCGCCTGCGGACCGAACTGCCCAAGACCCCGGAAGCCGCGCTGGAGGAGCTCAAACAGCTCCAGCTCTACGACCTGCCCGAAGTCCAGCAGAGCTTCGTCAAATCCGAAGGCGATGTGCGCGAGGCCAGTCTGATCCTGGAAGGCATCGTTTGCGCCGCCTGCGTCTGGCTCAACGAGCGACATCTGAGGCAACTGCCCGGCGTGCTGTCCGCCGACATCAATTTCTCCACCCACCGGGCCCGGGTACGCTGGGACGACCAGACCATCAAGCTCTCCGACATCCTCAAGGCGGTGCAGGAAATCGGCTACCGGGCCTATCCCTTCGACACCAGCCGCCAGGAGGAGCTGTACCGCAAGGAGCGCAACGCCGCCATCCGAAGGCTGGCCATCGCGGGACTGGGCATGATGCAGGTGCTGATGTACGCCGTGCCCGTCTATCTGGCCGGCGCGGGCACCATGGCACCGGACATCAAGATGCTCATGCGCCTGGCCGCCATGTTCCTGACCACGCCAGTGGTGTTCTATTCCGCCCTGCCCTTTTTCCAGGGCGCCTGGCGGGACCTGAAGCTGGGCCGTGCCGGAATGGACGTCCCGGTGGCCCTGGGGGTGGGGTCCGCCTACGTCGCCAGCGTGTGGGGAACGTTCCACATCGCCGGCGACGCCTACTTCGATTCGGTGACCATGTTCATCTTCTTCCTGCTGACCGGGCGCTTCCTGGAGATGAATGCCCGCAAGCGCTCGGCCGAGGCGGCGGAGAGCCTGGTGAAGCTGATCCCCGCCGCCGCCGTGCGCCTGCCGGAGTATCCGTCCGGGCGCGAGGAGGAGACCCTGGCCGCGGTCAAGCTCAGCCCCGGCGACCACGTTCTGGTAGGACCGGGCGAGGCCTTTCCGGCCGACGGCACGGTGGTGGAAGGCGCCTCCAACGTGGACGAGTCCCTGCTCACGGGCGAATCCAGGCCGGTGGACAAGCAGACCGGCACCCCGGTGATCGGTGGCAGCATCAACGTGTCCAGTCCCCTGGTGGTCAGGGTGGACAAGGTGGGTGCCGACACGGTCCTGTCAGGGATCGTCCGGCTGCTGGACCGCGCCCTGGCAGAAAAGCCGCGACTGGCCCTGACCGCCGACAGGATCGCGGGATGGTTCGTGGCCGGCCTGTTGCTGGTGGCGGCCATCGTGGCCCTGATCTGGGCCGTGACGGACCCCCAGCGCGCCTTCTGGGTGACGGTTTCCGTGCTGGTCGTGTCCTGCCCCTGCGCCCTGTCCCTGGCCACACCCACCGCCCTGACCACGGCCTTGGGTCGCCTGACCCGTGCGGGCCTGCTGTCCACCCGTGGACACGCCCTGGAAACCCTGGCCCGGGCCACGGATTTCGTGTTCGACAAGACCGGCACCCTGACCACGGGCGAGTTCAAGCTGGTGCAGGTGGCACCCCTGCGGGGAACCCGGGAACAGGCGTTGGCCCTGGCCGCGGCCTTGGAGCAGGGGGCCACCCATCCCGTGGCTATGGCGCTGCGGGAGGCGGTTGGCACTTCCCACCTCGCCTCTTCCGATCTGCAATACCTGCCCGGGCTGGGTGTCAGCGGCACCATCGCCGGCCGCCGCTACCGTCTGGGCGCGCCGGAGTTCATCGCCCCGGGTACCGAGATCCTCTTGAAAGACAGTGCGCTGACCATCGTGGGCCTGTCCGACGAAGACGGCGTGATCGCCTGGTTCGGCCTGGGCGACGAACTGCGCCCCCAAGCCATGGCCCTGGTGGACGCGATGCGCAGGCGGGGCGTCCGCCTGCACCTGTTTTCCGGTGACCGGCCCGACAATGTGCTCGCATTGGGTCGCAAACTGGGCATCGAAGACGCCCGCGGCGGCATGATGCCGGAAGACAAGGTCTCGGCCGTCAAGGAGATACAGGCTCGGGGGGGTATCGTGGCCATGACCGGGGACGGGGTCAACGATGCGCCGGTCCTGGCCCAGGCCCAGGTGTCCATCGCCGTCGACCAGGGGGCCGAGGCGGCTCAGGCGGCGGCCGACATGGTGTTGCTGTCCGGCGAGCTTCTGCGCCTGGCCGAAGGCGTATCGGTGGCCCGCAAGACCCAGAGCGTGATCCGTCAGAATCTGGCCTGGGCCGTCCTCTACAATCTGATCGCGATTCCCGCCGCAGCCATGGGTTACGTCACGCCTTGGATGGCGGGCGTCGGCATGTCCGCATCCTCCCTGATTGTGGTCCTGAATGCCCTGAGGCTTGCCAGACCAGGAAAAGCATAAAGTTTTTCTATTGGCGCAGCGGACCTCCTTCGACATTAACATTCGGCAATTTTATGGAAATACTCTATCTGCTCATCCCGCTGAGTCTGGGATTCGCTGGCGTTATCGCCCTGATATTGTTGTGGGCGGTAAAGAGCGGGCAGTTCGAGGACATGGAGGGGCCCGCACATCGCATCCTTCTGGATGACGACCTGCCCTCCGATGATCAGGACGATAAGACCGAATCTGATGAGAACAGCACTAATAATTGACATAAATTAGACTGATTATTAGGATTCCGAGGTCGTTTTTTGGCTCGGAATTCTTTTTTGGTACCACCCATCAACTGCGAAGGAGACCCGTATGGAAGCGACATATAATTATAAGGTCGTCCGACAGTTCGCCATCATGACCGTCGTGTGGGGAATTGTTGCGATGCTGGTCGGCGTCATCATCGCCGCACAACTCATCTGGCCGGACATCACCTTTCAGCTCCCGTGGCTGTCCTACGGCCGCCTCCGCCCGCTGCACACCAATGCGGCCATCTTCGCCTTCGGGGGTTGCGGCCTGTTTGCCGCTTCCCTTTACGTGGTACAGCGCACCTGCCAGACCCGCCTGCTGTCCGACAAACTCGCAGCCTTCGTATTCTGGGGCTGGCAGCTGATCATCGTGCTGGCGGCGGTGAGTCTGCCCTTTGGCATCACCACGAGCAAGGAATACGCTGAGCTGGAATGGCCCATCGACCTGTTGGTCGCTGTGGTCTGGGTGGCCTATGCGGTGCTCTATTTCGGCACCATCATGAAACGCAGGACCCAGCACATCTACGTGGCCAACTGGTTCTTCGGTGCCTACATCATCACCATCACCCTCCTGCACGTGGTCAACAGTGCCGAGATCCCCTGGTTCGTGGGCGGCAGCACCTCGATCTTCGGCATGTTCAAGTCTTATCCCGTCTATGCCGGCGTTCAGGATGCCATGGTGGAGTGGTGGTACGGCCACAACGCCGTGGGGTTTTTCCTGACCACCGCCTTCCTGGGCATGATGTATTACTTCGTACCCAAACAGGCGGGCAGGCCCATCTATTCGTACCGACTGTCCGTCGTACACTTCTGGGCCCTGAACTTCATCTACATGTGGGCCGGACCGCACCATCTGCTCTACACCGCCCTGCCCGACTGGGCACAGAGCCTGGGCATGGTCTTCTCCCTGATGCTGATCGCACCGTCCTGGGGCGGCATGATGAACGGCATCATGACCCTCTCCGGCGCCTGGCATAAGCTGCGTACCGATCCCATCCTGAAGTTTCTCATCACATCGCTCTCTTTCTACGGCATGTCCACCTTCGAGGGGCCGATGATGTCCGTGAAGACCGTAAACGCCCTGTCGCATTACACCGAGTGGGTGATCGGGCACGTTCACTCCGGGGCTCTCGGTTGGGTTGCGATGATCACAATTGGTTCCATGTACTACCTCATTCCGCGCCTTTTCGGGCGCGAGGAGATGTACAGCACTCGTCTGATCAACGTGCATTTCTGGTGGTCCACCATCGGCGTCGTGCTCTACATCGCGTCCATGTGGGTCGCCGGGGTGGCGCAAGGCCTCATGTGGCGAGCGACCAATCCGGATGGCACGCTGACCTACAGTTTTGCCCAGACGGTTCAGGCCATGTACCCCTTCTACACCATCCGTCTGGTGGGCGGCTCCATCTTCTTCCTGGGCATGCTGATCATGGCCTACAACGTCTGGAAGACCGTCGCCGCGGGCAGGGTCGTCAACGACGCCCGTATCCCCGAAGCGGTTCATGCCTGATCACGGAGGAGACAGACCATGATTTCCCACAAGCTCATCGAAAAGAACATCGGCCTGCTTATCGTGCTCACGCTGCTGATCGTCAGCGTGGGGGGGATAGTGGAGATCGTTCCCCTGTATTTCCAGCAATCCACCACCCAACCTGCGCCGGGCCTGCAACCCTACACCGCACTGCAGCTGACCGGGCGGGACATCTACGTCCGGGAAGGCTGCTATCTATGCCACTCCCAGATGATCCGGCCGTTCCGGGCCGAGACCGAGCGCTACGGTCACTACTCCGTGGCAGGAGAGTTCGTCTATGACCGTCCGTTCCAGTGGGGTTCAAAACGGACCGGGCCGGACCTCGCTCGCGTGGGCGGGCGCTACTCCGATCGGTGGCACTACGTCCATCTCATGAATCCTCGCGACGTGGTCCCCGAGTCCGACATGCCGGCCTACCCGTGGCTGGCCGATACCCCGGCGGATGGCACCGACATCCAGGCCAAGATGCGGGTCCTCAAGATGTTGGGCACGCCCTATACCGACGAGCAAATCGCCGATGCGCCGAAAGAGCTGAAGGGCAAGACGGAGATGGATGCCCTGATCGCCTACCTGCAGAGCCTGGGCACGACCCATGGCCCTAATGACGAACCACTGAAATTCTGAGGCAAAGCGACCATGGACCCCGGTGTAGTCGGTGCCGTCGTTACCGTGCTCTTTTTCGTGCTGTTCATCGGCATTGTCTGGTGGGCCTACCACAAGGACAACCGCAAGAAGTACGAAGAGGCGGCGAATCTTCCCTTCGAAGAAGGAGACGAGGGCCCCGGCAGCCGGCATGCCTGACCCTATCGTGAGGAGAACACAATGATTGCTGGTTACGCAGTTCCTGATTTCAGCAGCGAATTCTGGCATTACTTCATCGCCGGGATCACCGTGGTGTCCATCATCGGGGTGATCTGGTTCCTGATGAGCCACACTACCCGAAAGCTGGCCCCGGGCGAGAAGGCGGAAGTCCTGGAGCACGCCTGGGACGGTGATCTGCAAGAACTGAACAACCCTTTGCCTCGTTGGTGGCTGTACCTGTTCTGGTTCCTGATCGTCTTCAGCATCGTCTATCTGATCCTGTACCCGGGGCTGGGGGCATTTTCCGGCGTCTTGAACTGGTCTTCCGCCGGGCAGTACAAGGCCGAGAAGGCACGTGTGGACGCCGAGTTCGACAAGGTGATACAACCCTTCATGAGCATGAATCTGATGGCCGTGGCAGCCAACCCCAAGGCCAAGGAAATGGGGCAACACCTGTACCTGACCTATTGCTCCCAATGCCATGGATCGGGCGGCCTCGGGGACGGCAAGGACTTCCCGAACCTGACCGACAAGCTGTGGCTGTTCGGCGGCGATCCGGCAAGCATCCGGGCCACCATTTCCAACGGGACCATGCTGAACATGATGCCAGCGCTGGGTGATGCCGTGGGCGGTGAACAGGGGGCAAAGGAAGTGGCCAGCTATGTCCTGTCCCTTGCCGGCAAGCCCCACGATGCCACCCTGGCCGAAGCGGGCAAGGCCAAGTTTGCCGTTTGCGCCGGCTGTCACGGGGAAGGCGGCAAGGGCAATCCGGCCATCCACGCGCCAGATCTGTCCGCAACCACTGGCGGCGAAGCGGACATCGTGGAAGCCATCATAAAGGGCCGCAAGGGCGGCATGCCCGCCTTCCAGACATCCCTGGGCAACGCCAAAATCCATCTCCTGGCTGCCTATGTGTGGGGCCTGGGCGGTGGCGTCAAGCCGCCCATGGCGGCCGCAGCCCAGTAATTCTGTCATCGGGCCGGTCCGGACGACCGGCCCTCCGCCGGCCACCGGGGTGAGATCAGTCCGGTTGCCCGCGGGGCCTCAGAAAAAGTCACAATCCATACGTAGCCGGATCCAGGAGAAGCCAATGCGACGCGAAGCGACATATTGCTGAGAGAAGGAGTATCAATTGGCTAAACCGGAACTTCAGGTGCAAGCCGCCCCAGCCGGCGGTGAAATGGGCGAACAGCTCTACGCCGTTCACGAAAAGATCTATCCCCGTGCCGTACACGGCATATTCAACCACTGGCGTATCGCACTGGTCGTGATCACCCAGATCATCTATTACGGCCTGCCCTGGGTGCGCTGGGGCGACCATCAGGCCGTACTGTTCGATCTCGCCAACCGCAAGTTCTATCTGTTCGGACTGGTGCTCTGGCCCCAGGACTTCATTTGGCTTGCAGGCCTCCTGATCATCGCCGCACTGAGCCTGTTCCTGTTCACCGCCATGGCCGGCCGTCTGTGGTGCGGTTATGCCTGCCCCCAGACCGTCTACACAGAATTGTTCATGTGGGTCGAACGCTGGTTCGAGGGCGACTACAAAAAACAACAGCAATTGAACGAGCGGCCCTGGAACGGGACGAAGATACTCCGGCGAGGCGGTAAGCACTTAGCCTGGATCGTGCTATCCCTCTGGACCGGTTTTACCTTCGTCGGTTATTTCACCCCGATCTCCGTCCTGGGTTCTGAAGTGCTGACCTGGACTCCTGGACCATGGGAAACCTTCTGGATCTTCTTCTACAGCTTCGCCATCTGGGGTTTCGCCGGCTTCATGCGCGAGCAGGTCTGCAAATACATGTGCCCCTACGCCAGATTTCAGAGCGTGATGTTCGACCAGGATACCCTGATCATCACCTACGATTACAAGCGTGGCGAGCCGCGGGGCGGCCGCAAGAAGGGGATGGATTACAAGGGCCAGGGACTGGGCGACTGCGTGGACTGCGGCATCTGCGTGCAGGTCTGCCCCACCGGCATCGACATTCGAAACGGTCTTCAGTACATGTGCATCGGTTGTGCAGCCTGCATCGATGCCTGCGATCAGGTCATGGACAAGATGGGCTACCCCAAGGGGTTGATCCGGTATTCCACCCAAAATGCCATCGACGGCAAATATCCAGACAAGGACATCCTCAATCGTATCTTCCGTCCCCGTACCCTGTTCTATACCGTTGTCCTTGTGGGCATCATCGCGGCCTTCCTGGTCACGCTGGCCAACCGAATCCCGCTCAGAGTGGACGTCATCCGGGATCGGCAGGCCCTGTCCAGGGT
>JBJKSP010000352.1:0-21742 GCA_046703865.1 Thiobacillaceae bacterium | reverse complement strand
GCTCCAAGGCGCTGGACACCACCGTGCCGCCGGTCTCGCGGGAGGTGAAGAAGTCCTCCTCGTCCACCTCCTTGGCCACGGTGTGGTGGCGCACGAACACCAGGTCGATGCGCTCGTAGCTCTTGGTGAGAAACAGATACAGCAGCATGAAGAAGCGCTTGGCGATGTTCTTGCGCTCTTCGTCCATGGAGCCGGACACGTCCATGAGGCAGAACATCACCGCCTGGCTGGTGGGCTGGGGCTGGTCGATCCGGTTCGCGTAGCGCAGGTCCCAGGTGTCGATGAAGGGCACGGCGGCGATGCGGGATTTGAGGGCGGCGATCTCGTCCCGCAGTTCGTCCGCTTCCGGACCCTCGCCTTCGCCTTGGGCCTCCAATTCGGCCAGGGCCTCCTCCGCCTCGCGCAGGGCATCCCTGGGCCCGGCGGCCAGGGCCAGGCGCCGCGCGATGGCCTGCTTCATGGAACGGACCACGTGCAGGTTGGCGGGGTTGCCCTGGCTGACGAAGCCGGCCCGGACGCGCTTCACCTCGGGCACGGCGGCGAGCTGCTTCTTCACCAGGTCCGGCAGGGCCAGGTCTTCGAAGAAGTAGTTCATGAACTCTTCCTTGGACAGCTCGAACACGAACTCGTCCATACCCTCACCGTCCGGAGAGCCACCCCTGCCGCCTCCGCCGCTGCTTTCCGGCCGGTCGACCCTGTCGCCCGTGACGAACTCCTTGTTGCCCGCGTGGACGATGCTGCGCCGCCCGCCCGGCCCGTGGTGGAACACGGGCTCGTTCAGATCCTTGGACGGGATGGATATCTTCTCGCCCCGCTCCAGGTCCGCCACGTTGCGGCCGGACACGGCGTCCGACACGGCCCTGCGGATCTGCCCCTTGAAGCGGCGCAGAAAGCGCTGGCGGTTGACGGCGCTCTTGTTCTTGCCCGAGAGACGGCGGTCGACGAATTGGCCCATCAGCCCGCCGCTCCTGAGCCAGGCACAAGCGTGGCTCGCAAGATCATCACGAGGTCTTCCTTGCCCGCAGGTACCATTCGGCCAGCAGGCGCACCTGCTTGTCCGTGTAGCCCTTGGACACCATGCGCTGGACGAATTCCCCGTGCTTCTTCTGTTCCTCGCTGGAGGCCTTGGCGTTGAAGGAGATCACCGGCAGCAGGTCCTCGGTGCTGGAGAACATGCGCTTCTCGATCACCGTGCGCAGCTTCTCGTAGCTGGTCCAGGCGGGGTTCTTGCCGTGGTTGGCGGCCCGGGCGCGCAGCACGAAGTTCACCACCTCGTGGCGAAAGTCCTTGGGGTTGGCGATGCCCGCCGGCTTCTCGATCTTTTCCAGCTCGGCGTTGAGCTGGGCGCGATCCAGGATCTCGCCGGTGTCCGGGTCGCGGAACTCCTGGTCCTGGATCCACATGTCGGCATAGGTCACGTAGCGGTCGAAGATGTTCTGGCCGTATTCCGAATAGGACTCCAGATAGGCGGTCTGCAGCTCCTTCTCGATGAACTCGGCGTAGCGGGGCGACAGGTATTCCTTCAGGAAGGCGACGTAGCGCTGTTCCACCTCGGGCGGGAACTGTTCCTGCTCGATCTGCTGCTCCAGCACGTAGAGCAGGTGGACCGAGTTGGCGGCGACCTCCGCGTGGTCGAAGTTGAACACCTTGGACAGGATCTTGAAGGCGAAACGGGTGGAAATGCCGGTCATGCCTTCGTCAACCCCGGCGAAATCCCGATATTCCTGATAGCTCTTGGCCTTGGGGTCGGTATCCTTGAGGTTCTCTCCGTCGTAGACGCGCATCTTGGAAAAAATGCTGGAATTCTCCGGTTCCTTCAGCCGGGTGAGCGTGGAGAACTGGGCCAGCATCTCCAGGGTCCCGGGCGCGCAGGGGGCCTCGGACAGGGAGCTGTGGCGCAGCAGTTTTTGGTAGATCCTCACCTCGTCCGACACCCGCAGGCAGTAGGGCACCTTGACGATGTAGATGCGGTCCAGGAAGGCCTCGTTGTTCTTGTTGTTCTTGAACGCCTGCCACTCGGATTCGTTGCTGTGGGCGAGCACCAGGCCGTCGAAAGGAATGGCGCCGAAGCCCTCGGTGCCCTTGTAATTGCCTTCCTGCGTCGCGGTAAGCAGGGGGTGCAGCACCTTGATGGGGGCCTTGAACATCTCCACGAATTCCATCAGGCCCTGGTTGGCCAGGCACAGCCCGCCCGAGTAGCTGTAGGCGTCTGGGTCGTCCTGGGAGTATCGCTCCAGTTTCCGGATGTCCACCTTGCCCACCAGGGAGGAGATGTCCTGGTTGTTCTCGTCGCCGGGCTCGGTCTTGGAAACGCCCACCTGGCCCAGCACCGAGGGCCAGCGCTTGGCCACGCGGAACTTAGTGATGTCGCCGTTGTACTCGTGCAAGCGCTTCACCGCCCAGGGCGACAGCACCCGGCCCAGATAGCGGTTCGGGATGCCGTATTCCTGTTCCAGGATCTCGCCGTCTTCATCGGTGGAGAACAGGGCCAGAGGGGAATCGTTCACGGGCGAGCCCTTGATGGCGTAGAAGGGGGCCTTCTCCATCAGGTGCTTGAGCTTCTCGGCCAGGGAGGACTTGCCGCCACCCACCGGCCCCAGCAGGTAGAGGATCTGCTTCTTCTCTTCCAGACCCTGGGCGGCATGTCGGAAATAGGACACGATCTGCTCGATGGTCTCCTCCATGCCGTAGAAATCCTTGAAGGCGGGATAGATCTTGATGACCTTGTTGGAGAAGATCCGCGACAGGCGAGCGTCCAGCCGGGTATCCACCAGATCCGGCTCGCCGATGGCCGCCAGCATGCGCTCGGCCGCAGTGGCATGGGCCATGTGGTCCTTCTTGCAGATCTCCAGAAACTCTTCTAGGGAGTATTCCTCCTCTTCCCGTCGATAACGGTCGATGTACTGGTTGAACAAACTCATGTCGCGTCTCCCGGTTGACGATGGAAATGGCTTGGGACCCCACTAAGGGCTATAGCAACGCGTATGCCATGCGCAAGACCCCGCAATCCGATCAAATTTGACACATATGCGCCCGATTGGTGCCAGTGGAAATGCATATCTCCGCACGGCGTCACTTACTCAGCACCTATCATGCACTCCAAAGGCGCAACCCGCACCAGATTTGAAAATGACATGTCGATCTATCATGTCACCTCTTCCCGTTTTCGACACTACCGAAAGAAAAGATTAGGGCAAAGTGCCACGCCCTCGGTCGTGAAGGAAGATCGGAACGTCGAGGGCAACGGGCCTCGATAGCAAGGCTAGGTGCATGTTCTTCGCCAACGACCGAATCCCGCGAGGTCAGGGGGCCCTTCACTGACACGTGATGTACCGTTGCTGAAAGCGACCGGAACAGGATCGGAAGACCCAGGAATGCCAGGATAGGCACAGTAGCAGTGTGCGAGGGCATGGGCAGGGCAGCCCCTGCAACAGGTATTCGTCATGTACACCTTGCGGCGCCTGTGGGAAATAGTTGAAAAAAATGGCGTCCTCTCCACGAAGGAGGGGACGCCGCTGTCCTTTGAAAGAACAAAACAAGGCTGCGTGCCGCGGCGCAACTTCGCACCGCATATCATTATTAGCAATGGCTGTGCCAGACACAGGCATCCCCTAACCATTTGTATTCAAGAGGAAAACATCATGTAGGGGTGAGAGGTTGCGCCGGCACGCGGCCCCGAATCTGGGCATGGACTGCCTCGATGCACCGTTTCTGTGGCATCGGGGCAGGCGCCAAGGTCGCAGGATGACTATTTGGCTTGAGAGCGGCACCGCATCCTGCGCAAACGGCAGATGACAATGGCACCGAGGCACAAAGAAAACACGGCTAGCCAACAGGCGAGCAAGACCCATTTGATGGTGGCGAAGACAAAGGCCGCATGGGTCAGGAAACCGAGATCGGCGGCGCTTGCCTGAGCAGTGTCGCTGACCAGGGACATATGGAAAAGATTTTCCACCAGGTCCGAAGACCCGGCCCAGATCGGCAACCAGGCCCCGATGATCCCCAGGCGCCCTGCTACCCTTCCGGCCCGTTCCATGAGTACAGCCAGGAACAGAGCGTAGGCCACTGCAAAGCCCATGTCCCAATCAAGGCTCAGCCGGGCGTGACGCTTGGCCGCCTGCCCCCAGCTCGCCAGGATGGACCGGGCCGCTTCGGCCGTATGGGCCATCTGCAAGGACAAGATTCCCATAGGGGCCCGATCGTTAACCAGAAACTGAGCGTGATCCTGCATGGGCGCGCCAAAGACCAGTACGAGCAGGCCCAGGAGCGCGACCGCGGCATAAGTCCGGCGAATTGTCTCAGACCATGTCCGGGAAGAATTTCAGAAGGTCTTCGCAATCACTCCTCCCGTGATCCCTCCGGCACCTAGGTATCCGGGCGTGTCGTATTGCAGGTTCAGGTTTTCTTCTTGGCCCTGGGATGGGCGGCATCGTAGATCTTGGCCAGGTGCTGGAAATCCAGGTGGGTGTAGACCTGGGTGGTGGACAGGCTGGCATGGCCCAGCATTTCCTGCACGGCCCTCAGGTCGCCCGAGGATTGCAGCACGTGGGAGGCGAAGGAATGTCTCAGAGCGTGGGGATGGACGCGCTGGGTCAGGCCCCGGACCAGGGCCAGCCGGCGCAGACGCGTCTCCACCACCCGGGGGCTGATCCGCCTTCCCCGCGTACCGACGAACATGGCCTCCTCGTCCCCATGAGCCAGCTCCCGGCGTACCGCCAGCCAGGCAGCGAGCGCAGTAAGCGCCTTGGCACCCACCGGGACGATACGGGTCTTGCGGCCCTTGCCGGTTACGGTCACCTCGCCTGTGTCCATGGACAAATCCCGGGTGCTCAGACCCACCAACTCTGCCAGCCGCAGACCCGAGGAATACATCAGTTCGAACATGGCCCTGTCTCTCATGCCCGCGACGTCTTCTGCGGGCGCATCGAGCATCTGCTGGAGCTCGTCCGGCGACAGGGTATGGGGCAGCCGCCTGGCACCCTTGGGAGGCCGGATGCCGGAACAGGGATTGGCACTGACCCTGCCCTCGCGGCCCAGATAGTTGAAGAAGCTGCGCCAGGCCGAGAGCACGCGGGCCAGGCTCTTGGTTGCATAGCCCCGTGCATGCAGGGACGCCAGGCAGCGGCGGACATCGGACGGGCCGATCTGACCCGGGCCCAAACCCGCCGCACATTGGGCCAAGCGATGCACGTCGCCCGAATAGAGCGCGACGCTGCGCGGGCTGTATTGGCGACCCCTGAGGTAAGTGACGAAGTCTTCCAAGGCACCTGTAAATTCAGTCATGTCGGTCTCGGCAGATGTTTCCGGTCGGCCGATTCACAGCTTAGACCAAATCGGCGGGGGCGGGATGGACCACCTCGGCCAGGTCTGAGGAATGATTCAGTGCGGTCCTGACCTTGCGACGGCCTCATGCCAATAGCCGTAAGTGGTGGTGGAGATCCGGCCGTCCGATTCACTGTAGACGGCCTCCAGGCAGCGGAACAGGGCGAGCGCCAGTTCTTCCATGCCCAGGAGTGAGAGGCTTTTCAGGATGCGGGTCAGGCGTAAATGGTTGTGGTTGCCCGGCGACAGCCAGACCCGGGCGCGGTCCGGGAATGCGGGCGCCTTCACCACGGCCGGTACGCCTTCTGGGGACAGTTCCAGCCCGTAGAAGTCCAGCATCACCAGGAGGGCATCTCCCAGCCGTTGGCGCAGCACCGCATCGGCCCTGAAGGCTTCGATCTCGTCCCGGCCCAACACCGGTGCCCGCGGATTGAAGGCACTGGCCTGGTCCAGTGGGAACAGCCACTGGATATAGTCATGGACGGATTCCAGGCGTTCGTGATCCCAGGCCAGGATGTCTGCAAGCCGCCGTCCCCTGGGATCGGTCCCCGTTCCGCGGTAAAAGGCGAGGAGCTGGGATGCTGCGCCGTTCATGGAGACGAATGGTTTACCTGCCCGCGGGTTTGATCAATTCGGCCCGCTCGATCACCACATCCTTCACCGGCACGTTCTGGTAGGAGCCAACATAGGAGGTGGGGACCTGGCTGATCTTACGCACCACGTCCATTCCCTTCAGCACCCTGCCGAATACGGCGTAGCCCCAGCCTGACGGCGTGTCGGCGGTGTGGTCCAGGAAGTGGTTGTCCGCCACGTTGATGAAGAACTGGGCGGTGGCCGAGTGGGGGTCGGAGGTGCGAGCCATGGCCACGGTACCCGTGAGGTTTTTCAGGCCGTTATCCGCCTCGTTGCGTATGGGGCCGCGCGTGGACTTTTCCTTCATCCCGGCTTTGAATCCCCCGCCCTGGATCATGAACCCCGGGATCACACGGTGGAAGATCGTGCCGTTGTAGAACCCGGTATTCACATAGCCCAAGAAGTTTTTCACTGTGACCGGTGCCTTATGCGGATAGAGTTCCAGCTCGATGCTGCCCAAGTTGGTGAACAGCTTGACCACAGGGTTGGAGGCCATAACGGCGGCCGAGAATAAGGCCAGTCCGAACAGGAAAAGGATACGAGTAGGTTTGAAGGTCATGTCTTTCCTTATGAAAAAGCTGGTTTCACGTGAAACAGGAAGATCGGGTATGTACGTGCAGGAGCAATCCTTGGGTCGCGATATCACAGCTCAATGGTCGCTCACGGTCAGGGACATGCCGCTGTCCCCCGGACCCAGTGAAAGGATGCAGGGCACGGCCGTCTTCGCCCACCCCTCCGAGGAAGGGTAGAGGCCAGCATCACTGCCGAAGCAGGAACGCAGCATGTCGGTGTCGATGATGCCTGGTGACAGGGGAACGGCGACCATGCCCTGGGGAGTTCCTTGGCCAGGGTCTTGGTCAAGCCCTCCACGGCCCATTTCCTGGCACAGTAAGGTGCTACCTCTGGGCCGGTCTCCCGTCTCCAGCCGGAACCGAAATTCACAAGATCCCTCTGCCCCGCTCCGCCATGCCAGGAACGAGGTTATGGATGGTGTTGGCCATGCCCTTCATGTTGACTTCGACAGAGCGTCGAACTCCGCCTCCCTGATCTTCCATAATCGAGCGTTTCGGTTGATGAGCGCGGCGTTGTTGATCAACATGTCAGGCGGACCGGACCGTGCACGCACGGACTTTGCCCAACGTATCACGGCAGCGTCATCGGCCACCTCAACCGCGTCGAAGCGGTGGGGCGCGCCGTGGTGGTGGTTCATCTCATCGATGGCTGTCGCTGAACGTCCGCATCCGATCACAGTGTGGCCCAAACGGACGAACTCCTCCGTCATGGCCCGGCCCAGGCCACGTGTGACACCGGTAATCAGGACGGTCTTGGAGGCCATGTAAACCAGAGAATTGTCCCCGTGTTCACACGTCCAGGTTCCGCACCCCCAGCGCGTTCGTTTCGATGAAGTTCCGCCTGGGCTCCACCTCTTCCCCCATGAGGGTGGTGAAGATCTCGTCGGCGGCGATAGCATCCTCGATCTGGACCCTGAGCAGCCGCCGGACCTCGGGATTCATGGTGGTGTCCCACAATTGATCAGGGTTCATTTCGCCCAGGCCCTTGTAACGCTGGATACTCATGTTCTTCTTCACTTCGTCCAGGAGCCAGTCCAGGGCCTGCTTGAAGTCGTAGGCGGCGGTCCGGGCCTCACCTCGGCGGATTTCGGCGCCCTCGCCGATCAGACCGGTCAGGATTTCACGCGTCTGCTTGAGCGGGTCGTAGTCACCGCCCTCCAGGAATAAGCCGTCCAGGTAGCTGGTCAGGCCGATGCCATGACGGGTCTTGGTGATCTCCAAACGCCAGTGTCCGTTTTCCTCTACGTGCTGCGGCGTAACCCGAACCGGGCCCAGCCTGGACAATTCAGCACTCAGGGACTCGGCGGCGAAGACCGCCGCCTCTTCGCTGTCCAGTCGGATGGTCGGGACCTTGAGCAGGGCGTAGAGGACATCGCCGTCCATGCGCCTGGACAGGCGCTCGATGACTGCTTCCGCCAGCAGGAACTGGCGCGCGATCTTTTCGAAGCTGTCACGGGACAAAGCTTCGGCACCGGCTGTTGGGATCAGTTCGGCGCTATTGAGTGCCTCGCGCAGCAGATATTGCTTCAGTTCAAAGTCGTCTTTCAGATAGGTCTCGCGCTTGCCCTGCTTGACCTTGTATAGGGGCGGCTGTGCGATATAGATATGGCCCCGCTCCACCAGTTCGGGCATTTGGCGATAGAAGAATGTCAACAGCAGGGTGCGGATGTGGGAGCCATCCACATCCGCGTCGGTCATGATCAGGATGCGGTGGTATCGAAGCTTGGCAGGGTCGTAGTCGTCCTTGCCGATGCCTGTGCCAAGGGCGGTGATGAGGATAGCCACCTCCTGGGAGGAGAGCATCTTGTCGAAGCGGGCCTTTTCCACGTTCAGGATCTTGCCTTTGAGGGGTAGGAGGGCCTGAAACTTCCTGTCTCGTCCCTGCTTGGCGGAGCCGCCGGCGGAATCGCCTTCCACCAGGTAAAGCTCGGACAGGGCCGGGTCCTTCTCTTGGCAGTCGGCGAGTTTGCCGGGCAGCCCTGCGGTATCCAGTACGCCTTTGCGTCGGGTCATTTCCCGGGCCTTGCGGGCTGCATCGCGGGCCCGGGCGGCATCAACGAACTTGGCGCAGATGACCTTGGCGTCGGCAGGCCTTTCCAACAGGAACTCGGATAGCTTCTGAGAGACGACTTCCTCCACAGCCGGGCGCGCCTCGGAGGAGACCAGCTTCATCTTGGTCTGGGAAGAGAACTTTGGATCGGGCATTTTGACCGACAGGACGCAGGCCAGACCTTCACGCATGTCGTCACCGGTGATCTCCACCTTGGCCTTCTTGGCGATCTCGTTTTCATCGATATATTTGTTGATGACGCGCGTCATGGCAGCACGCAGCCCGGTAAGGTGGGTACCCCCATCTGACTGAGGGATATTGTTGGTGAAGCACAGGACCTGTTCGGCGTAGCTGTTGTTCCACTGCATGGCGACTTCGGCCGTGATCACGACACCGGTATCGCCCACCTTGGATTCACCGCTGGCGCAAAAGACGTTGGGATGCAGAACGGTCTTGGCCCGGTTGATGTATTCCACGAAGCCCTGCACGCCGCCGGACAAGGCAAAATTTTCATGCCGGCCGTCGCGCTCGTCGATGAGTTCGATCTTGACGCCGTTGTTGAGAAAGGACAGTTCCCGTATGCGCTTGGCCAGGATCTCGTAGTGGAACTCCACATGGCCGAAGATCTCCGCGTCGGCCAGGAAGTGCACCTCAGTACCGCGCCGGGCCGTCTCTCCCATGATCTTCATGGGAGAAACCTCAACCCCGTTCTGGACCTCGATGACCCGATCCTGGGGGACGCCACGGTGGAATTCCATGAAGTAGTGCTTGCCGTCGCGGCGAATGTTGAGCTTGAGCCATTCGGACAGCGCATTGACGCAGGACACGCCGACGCCGTGCAACCCGCCGGAGACCTTGTAGCTGTTCTGGTTGAACTTGCCGCCGGCATGCAGCACGCACATGACGATCTCAGCAGCCGAGCGCCTGGGTTCGTGCTTGTCGTCGAACTTGATTCCCACCGGTATACCGCGCCCGTTGTCGCTTATTGATAGGGAGTTGTCGGCATGGATGATCACCTTGATGTCGTCGCAGTAACCGGCCAGGGCTTCGTCGATGGCGTTGTCCAACACCTCGAACACCATATGGTGAAGGCCGGTACCGTCTTGGGTATCGCCAATGTACATGCCCGGGCGCTTGCGCACCGCCTCCAGACCTTCAAGTTGCTGGATGCTGGATTCGTCGTAGTTCTCGGCCATGGTCGGCTCAACCTCGTTTCACGTGAAACACTGGGACATTTACAGGGACTGGACAAAGGGTGGGCTAGGCATGTGGCTGCGTATCGCCGTCCGCTTGGTGGTCACCCGGTATTGTGCAATCGACTCAATGGTCAGATGCGCATGGGCATGACCACATAATTGAAGTTCTCGTCCCCCGGTATGGTGATCAGCAGGCTGCTCGTGGGGTCGCCGAGTCCGCAACGCACCGATTCACAGTCAAGATTATTCAGGACATCCTGCAGGTACTGGACGTTGAAGCCTATATCCAGGGGCTCCTTGTTGTAGTCGATGTCCAATTCCTCCATCGCCTCTTCCTGCTCGTTGTTGCTGCAGGCGATGCGCAGACCTCCAGAAGTCAAGGCCATGCGCACGCCGCGGTACTTTTCGTTGGTCAGGATGGCGGCACGGGTGAGGGCCTGGGACAGGCGTTGGCGGCTGATGACGAACTCCTTGTCATAGCCAGTCGGAACGACCCGCTGATAGTCGGGAAACTTTCCATCCACAACCTTGCTGCGCAGTTCGAAACCGGCATGGCGGAACATGACCTGACCGGTCGAAAGCTGCAAATGGACCGGCACGTCGCTGTCCTCAAGCAACTTGATGAGCTCCTGCACGGTCTTGCGGGGCAGGATGATGTCGATCCCCTGTTCCACGTTCGTCTCCAGCTTGATCGAATCCAGCGCGAGGCGATGGCCATCCGTGGCGGCAGCAATCAACCGGTCCGGCTGGAGGGAGAAGAGCATGCCATTCAGGTAGTAACGGATATCCTGAACAGCCATGGCGTACTGTACCCTGGCCAGCAAGCGGCGCAGGCTGCCCTGGGGCAGGCTGAAACCGGCGCCTTCGCCATCGGGTATCTGCAACCGGGGAAAATCCTTGGCAGGCAGCGTCTGCAGGCTGAACCGGCTTTTGCCGGCCTGGACCTTGAGTTGTTCCCCTATCAGGTCCAGGTCGATCTCTTGCCCCTCCGGCAGCGAACGGCAGATGTCTAGCATCTTTCTTGCCGACACCGTAAAGGCCGTGTTCGTCGCGGTCGGCTCTTCCATCCAGGTGGTGATCTGGAGCTCCAGATCCGTGGCGACAAAGGCAGTACGGGTGGATTCCGCCTCTAACAGGACGTTTGAGAGGATCGGCAGGGTGTGCTTGCGTTCAACCACCCCCACGGCTGCTTGCAGGGGTTTCAAAAGCAGGTCTTTCTGGGTTTTCAATACAAGCATCTGTTTCTTCCGAATGATGTTAGTTGTTCTGGCTAAAACAGCTGGATAACTAGCGTATCATATTGATAAACCAATAATAAATCTACCCCGAAACCTGTGGATAAGCCCTGGTGAAGCCTGTGGGGAAATGTGGATAGACTGGGCCTTCCCGCATCCGTGTACCTCTTGTCCCCAAGTTGTCCCAAGGTTATCCCTGTACTTATCCCGTCAGCACCTGGACCAGCAGGCTGTAATCACGGCGCAGGGTGTGATCGGAGCCCCTTAGTTCTTCGATCTTGCGATAGGCATGCAGGACGGTCGTGTGGTCGCGGCCGCCGAAGGCCTGGCCGATCTCCGGCAGGGACAGGTCGGTGAGCTCCTTTGCCAGATGCATGGCCACTTGCCGTGGACGGGCCAGGATGCGTGTGCGCTTCTTGGAGTACATGTCGGCCACCTTGATCTTGTAGAAATCGGCCACTGTCTTCTGGATGTTCTCGATGGATATCTGGCGGTTCTGGACCGCCAGCAGATCCTTCAGGGCCTCCTTGGCCAGTTCCACCGAGATGGGCTGGCGGTGGAAACGTGAAAAGGCGATGACCCGTTTGAGTGCGCCTTCCAGTTCGCGCACGTTGGATCGGATCTGCTTGGCGATGAAGAAGGCCGTGGCATTGTCCAGGTTCTCTCCTTCCTGGCGGGCCTTGTTGATCAGGATGGCCACGCGCATCTCTGTTTCGGGCGGTTCCAGCATGACGGTAAGCCCCCAGCTGAAGCGGGACTTGAGCCGCTCCTCGATGCCCTCCAGGTCCTTGGGAAAGGTATCGCTGGTGATGATGACCTGCTTATGGGACTCGATGAGGCTGTTGAACGTGTAGAAGAACTCCTCCTGGGTCCGGTCCTTGTTGGCGAAGAACTGGATGTCGTCGATCAGCAGTATGTCCAGCGAGTCGTAGCGCCGCTTGAATTCCTCGGATGCCTTGGTACGGATGGCTCGCACCATGTCGGAGAAGTACCGCTCGGCGTGGATGTAGCGCACGTTGGCCGAAGGCATGTTGGACAGCACTGCGTTGCCGATCGCCTGGATCAGATGGGTCTTGCCCAACCCAACGCCGCCGTAGACGAACAGCGGGTTGTAGCCCGCACCCGGGTTCTCCGCGACTTGAAGCGCGGCGGCCCGGGCCAGGTCGTTGGCCTTTCCCCGCACGAAGGTATCGAAACTGAAGAGGGGATTGAGGCGACTTTCTTCCGGGACGTGCTGGTTGACGGGTTTACCGTTGATCGGTTTGGTCCGGGTTGTAACCATGGGACTGACCGCGCCGGCGTTGCGTCCGGATTTGTCTTGGAATGCCTTCACTTCGCCCACCGTCAGGACGACCGAGGCCTTGTCCTTGAAATAAGCCACCGCCAGTTGTTCGATGTCGTGCATGAACTTGTCCTTGATCCATTGGGCGACGAATCGGTTGGGCGCCGTGATGCGGATCTGGCCCTCGTTCTCCTGGACGGTCAGGGGCCTGAGCCACGTGTTGAGTTGCTGGGCATTGAGATTCTGCTCGAAATAGGCGATGCAATGGCTCCAGAAACCACTCATGGCTGTGTCTGAGATATCGTGTCCGGGATGATGGGGTAGGGGCGGGACGAAGACCATTGTAGCATTTTCGGGCCGGTGGTCGAGCTTTGAAAAAGTTTGACAAATTATGGGCTTAGGCGCTCTAATAGCGCGCTTTCGAGCCGAGGTCAGATCATGAAGCGAACTTATCAACCCTCCGTCGTCCGGCGCAAACGCACCCATGGTTTTCGCGCGCGCATGAAAACCAAGAGCGGTCGCGCCATTATCAATGCCCGCCGTGCGAAGGGCCGTAAACGTCTGGCGGTTTGACGTTACGGCATCGCCGGCCGTATGCCCTGGGCCGGGAAAATATCCTGCGCAAAACGGATGAATTCTCATCCGTTTTTCGTTTCAGACAGGTGATCCGCGGCACCTGCGTGGAGGTCTTCCTCCGCCCCAATGGTCTCGGTCGTCCGCGCCTGGGGATGGTCGTATCCCGCCGGGTGATACGACTGGCCGTATCCCGCAACCGTTGCAGGAGGCTGATGCGGGAAGGCTTCAGGCTGAGTCAACGTGAACTCGGGTCGCTGGATATCGTGGCCCGGGTCAAGGCGCTTTGTCCGCCCGATCGCTTCAGGGCCGAATTCGATCGGCTGCTCGCCGCATGCCACAACCACGGAACGGCACCTGACCAGGTACTGTCCGAAGACAAGAGTTCGCAATAAATGGATACGCAACGCCTCATTGCCTTCATCGTCTTTTCCCTGTCCATGCTGCTCCTGTGGCAGGCCTGGCAGGATTACCAGCATCCCAAGCCTCAGGCGGCGGCAGCACCGGCGCAGACCAGCACGGTCCCCTCGCTGCCCAAGCCCGGCGAAGAGCTCAAGCCCTCTGTCCCAGAGACGGGCCAGGTCCAGCGCGGCGAAACAGAAACGGTCAAGACGGATCTGATGACCGTGGTGATCGATTCGAACGGCGGGGACCTGCGCAGCATGACCCTGGACAAGTACCGCAGCGACGATGATTCGACCAAGCCCTTCCAGCTCTTCGAGGAAAAGCCCGGACGTGATTACTTTGCCCAATCCGGATTCATCGGCGCAGGCTTGCCCACCCACAAGACCGCCTATCGGCTGATTCCGGGCGATTACACCCTGAAGCCCGGGCAGAACGTTTTGCGTGTCCCCATGACGACCCAGATCGGCGGAGTGGAGGTGCGGAAGACCTATATCTTCCACCGCGACAGTTATGTCATCGACGTTCAGATCTCCGTGCACAACAACGGCCAAACCCCGGTGCAGGGCAATCCTTATTTCCAGTTCGTCCGCTACAGCGAGGCGCCGGAAGGGCAGTCGGCTTACATCCGGACCTACACCGGGCCGGCCATCTATACCCAGGAAGGGAAGTTCCAGAAGGTCAGCTTCAAGGACATCGAGAAGGGCAAGCAGGACAATGTGAAGTCCGCCCCGGACGGCTGGATCGGCATGGTCCAACGCCATTTCGTCGCGGTATGGCTGAGCCCGTCACCCAGTGACCATTTCAAGCGTGATTTCTACACCCGCAGCCTGGGCAACGATCAATATTCCGCAGGCATGATCCTGCCTGCGGTCAAGCTCGCTCCCGGAGCCGGGGAAACCGTGTCTATGCGCCTGTACGCCGGCCCCCAGGAGATCGAGAAGATCAAGAAACTGGCACCGGGCCTGCAATATGTAGTGGATTACGGTTGGCTGACCATACTGGCCTATCCCATATTCCTGTTCCTCAATCTCCTGCACAGCTTCGTCGGCAACTGGGGAGTGGCCATCATCCTGCTGACGGTGATCATCAAACTGGTCTTCTATCCCCTGTCCGCAAGCAGCTACAAGTCCATGGCCCAGATGCGCAAGCTCGCGCCGCGCCTGCAGCAACTCAAGGAACGCTACGGCGACGACCGCCAGAAGCTGCACGAGGCCATGATGAAGATCTACAAGGAGGAGAAGATCAATCCTCTGGGCGGTTGCCTCCCGATGCTGGTCCAGATCCCGGTGTTCATCACCCTGTACTGGGTGCTGCTGGGATCGGTGGAGCTGCGCCAGGCCCCATTCATATTCTGGATCAAGGACCTTTCCGAGAAGGATCCCTACTATATCCTGCCGGTGCTCATGGCCCTCACCATGTTCATCCAGCAAAGGCTGAGCCCGAAGCCGCCCGATCCGGTGCAGGCCAAAGTCATGATGTTCATGCCCATCGCCTTCTCGGTGATGTTCCTGTTCTTCCCCTCGGGCCTGGTGCTCTACTATCTGGTGAACAATCTGCTCTCCATCCTGCAGCAATGGCGCATCAACCACGTGATTGAACGCGCCGGACATGGAAAAGCCAAGAAGTGACCCCATCGCGGCCATAGCCACCGCATCCGGACGGGGCGGCATTGGGGTGGTGCGCGTCTCGGGGTCGGATCTGGGGGGGATCGTGGAAGGCGTGATTGGCCGGCGCCTCAAGCCCCGGCATGCCACCCATTGCCGGTTTCGCAATGCCCGCGGTGAGGTGTTGGACGATGGCATCGCCCTCTATTTTCCCGCGCCCCATTCCTATACCGGCGAAGAGGTCCTGGAACTCCAGGGCCACGGCGGATACCAGGTGCTGCACATGGTGCTCGAGCGCTGTCTGGAGCTTGGGGCACGCCCTGCCGACCCCGGCGAGTTCACCCGCCGCGCCTTCCTCAATGACAAGATCGATCTGGCCCAGGCCGAGGCGGTGGCTGATCTCATCGACGCCCAGAGCCGGGAGGCCGTACGTTCGGCACTGCGTACCCTGGACGGAGAATTCTCGCGGCGCGTTCACGACCTGGTGGACAAGCTGGTGCAGCTGCGCACCCTGGCGGAGGCCACCCTGGATTTCCCGGACGAGGAGATCGATTTCCTGGAACAGGCGGACGCCCTCGGCCGACTACGGGCCGTCCGGGACGACCTTCAAGCCGTGCTGGCCGAGGCACGGCAGGGGGCGCTGCTGAGGGAGGGTCTGACCGTGGTGCTGATCGGGCAGCCCAATGTGGGCAAGTCTTCCCTGCTCAACCGCCTGGCCGGTTACGACGCGGCCATTGTCACCGATGTCGCGGGCACCACCCGGGACACGGTGCGCGAATCCATCCAGATTAGAGGGGTGCCCCTGCATGTGGTGGATACGGCGGGTCTGCGGGAATCCAGCGATCCCGTGGAGAGCATCGGGATCGGCCGTAGCTGGGCGGCCGTGGAGAAGGCCGATGTGGCCCTGCTGCTCGTGGATGCCGTCCATGGGATGGGGGAGGCGGAAAGGGCCATCCTCGGCCGCCTGCCGGACATACCCCGGATCAGCGTGCACAACAAGATCGACCTTACCGGAGAGGGACCGAAGCGCTCCGGGCAGGGACAGGAAATCTGGCTGTCGGCACGGACCGGCGCCGGCATGGATTTGCTCAGGGAACGGTTGCTGGAACTGGCCGGATGGCAATCCTCGGGAGAGGGCAGCTATATGGCGCGTACGCGGCATCTGGATGCCTTGAGGATGGCCCAGCGGCATCTGGACCAGGCCCGGGATGCGTATGCTCAGCCGGAGCTGTTGGCCGAGGAACTGCGCCTCGCTCAGGAGCCCTTGTCCGGGATCACCGGGGAATTCACCAGCGACGATCTGCTGGGCATGATCTTCAGCCAATTCTGCATCGGCAAATAGGTCCCGCTCTGGTGCTACACCCAGATTTGCGGGGGCTCTTCTCCGGAGGCATCCTGGAGGTGCCCATCCGTCGCAAAGGTAAAGCGCTCGCTTGCCGCCAGAGCCGCCTGACTTTGATCGTTGTCGTTCTCAAGCAGCCAGTTCAGGTCGGACAGGAACATGAGCTCTTCGATGACCTCCTGGGGAAAACCCTGACGATCGTAGCGCTCCTCGACGATCAGGCTGTCCAGGTAGGATTGGGCCTCTTTCTTGTGCCAAAGTCGTATGATGCCTTCGCAAATGCGGGGGTAACTTCTTTCCAGCGCGCTCAGGCTGCCACTGTTGCCTATGATCCGTTGGGTGAATCCCGTAATGCCGATATCCGTTCTGTACATGACAAATAATCTCAAATAGTGAGGTTAAGCCATGTGACGCAAGTCATATGCCGTATATAACGTTATGAATATAAATGGTTTGTATTGATGGTTGGGACAGCGTAAACGTCAAGAAATCGACGTTTCAGGGCAAAGTTGACGACTATGTATCGGAATGATGGATTGGCCTGGTCCGAGGATCCGCCGATTTCCTGGCAGGGCATCTGGGCGAAGCTGAGGCCGCACCGGACCGTCCTGGTCAAGGGCAATCTACTGGCCGTCTTGGCGGTTCTGGCCGCGGTTCCGGTGCCCCTGATCCTCCCCGTCCTGGTGGACGAGGTCTTGCTGCACAAACCCGGGGCCTTCGTCGCCACGGTCGGTCCCTGGTTTCCCACTGCCTGGCGCGGTCCGGTGTTGTTCGTGGCAGTGGCCTTGGCGGTGACGGTGTCGCTCCGCCTGACCGCTGTCCTGCTCAACGTATGGCAGTCCCGCACCTTTTCCATGGTGTCCAAGGACGTCGTTTACGGCATCCGGGCACGGATGTTGGCGCGCTTGTCCAGGATCGCGCTGTCGGAATACGAGGCCCTGGGTTCAGGACGGATCACCTCTCTCTTCGTGACCGACCTCAATGCCGTGGATAGTTTCCTGGGTGCCTCCATTTCCGGTTTTCTGGTTGCCGTGCTCTCCCTGGTGGGGGTGGCCGTGGTGTTGTTGTGGATGCACTGGCAACTGGCCTTGTTCATCCTGCTGCTCAACCCCGTGGTGATCGCGTTTTCCACCCGTCTGGGCAAACGGGTCAAGGAACTCAAGAAAAGGGAAAACTCGGCCTTCGAGGTGTTCCAGGAGACCTTGTCTGAAACCCTGGATGCCCTGGCCCAGATCAGGGCCATGAATCGGGAGCGCCACTACCTCAGGCGCGTGACGGACAGCGCTGCGGACATCCGCCGGCATGCCGCCGCGTTCGCATGGAAGTCGGATGCCATGAACCGGGTCTCCTTCTTCGTCTTCCTGGCCGGCTTCGACGCCTTCCGTGCGGGGGCCATGCTGATGGTGGTGTATTCCGGACTGAGCATCGGACAGATGCTGGCCGTATTCGGCTATCTGTGGTTCATGATGTCTCCCGTGCAGGAGATCATCGGCATGCAATACGCCTGGTTCGCCGCCAATGCCGCCCTGGGACGGATCAATGCCATGCTCGCCCTGAAATCCGCGCAAGAGGGGGAATGCCGGATCGATCCCTTCGAGGGCCGGCAGACCGTGGGGCTGGCCCTGGAGCGGGTGAGCTTCGCCTACGGGGAGGGTGAACCGGTGCTGGACCAGGTCAGCCTTGATATCCGACCGGGCGAAAAGGTCGCCCTCGTGGGTGCCTCGGGCGGCGGCAAGTCCACGCTGGTGCAGGCTTTGCTTGGGCTCTATCCACCCCTTTCCGGAGACATCCGCTACGGCGGGGTCACTGTCCGTGACATCGGCTGGCCCACCGTACGCGACCACGTGGGGGTGGTGCTTCAGCATCCCGTGCTGTTCAACGCCACCGTGAGGGAAAACCTGGCCATGGGACGGGAGCACCCGGATACGAAACTCTGGGATGCACTCGGGATCGCCCAGCTCGGGGACGTGGTCGGCGCCATGCCCGAAGGGCTGGATACCGTGGTGGGCAACAACGGCGTGCGCCTCTCCGGGGGCCAGAGGCAAAGGCTGGCCATCGCCCGCATGATCCTGTCGGAGCCTCGGGTGGTGATTCTGGACGAGGCCACCTCCGCCCTGGATACCGAGACCGAAAGGCATCTGCACCAGGCCCTGGCCGCCTATCTGCGGGGGCGCACCACCCTCATCATTGCCCACCGCCTCTCGGCCGTGAAGCAGGCGGACCGCATCCTGGTGTTCGAGAACGGCAAGGTGGTGGAGGAAGGCGGCCACGACAGCCTGATGGAGCAGAAGGGCCTTTATCACAAGCTGTATGCCCATGCCTGAGGGGGCGAAGTTTCACGTGGAACAATGAAGGCTGGGACCGGATCCTGACTCGAAATTTTGCATGGACCCGGACGATGCACGATGAAAGGGAGCGCGGTTTTGGCGTATGATTTCCCGCCTTGAACAAGTCTCAGCCCCATGATTTTTCCGGATATTTTCGACGTTATCGTGGTTGGCGGCGGCCATGCCGGCACGGAGGCCGCCCTGGCCGGTGCGCGCATGGGCGTCAGGACCCTATTGCTGACGCACAATCTGGAAACCTTGGGGGCCATGTCCTGCAACCCTTCCATCGGCGGGATTGGCAAGGGACACCTGGTCAAGGAGGTGGATGCCCTGGGCGGTGCGATGGCCTTGGCCACCGACGAAGCCGGCATCCAGTTCCGCATCCTGAACTCCTCCAAGGGGCCGGCCGTACGCGCCACGCGCGCGCAGGCAGACCGTGTCCTCTACAAACAGGCCATCCGGTACCGGCTGGAAAACCAGCCCCACCTGACCCTGTTCCAGCAGGCCGTCGACGATCTGCTGTTGGACGGAGACCGCGTCACCGGCGTGAAGACGCAACTGGGTATCGTGTTCCGGTCCAAGGCCGTGGTGCTGACCACAGGGACTTTTCTCGCAGGCCTGATCCATGTGGGTCTGGAGCACTTCGCAGCGGGCCGTATGGGGGATCCGCCCGCGGTCAGCCTGGCCGCCCGCCTGAAGGAGCTTGCTCTGCCCATGGGCCGCCTCAAGACGGGGACCCCGCCCCGCATCGACGGGCGCAGCATCGATTTCTCGGCGATGGCCGAACAGCCCGGTGACGTACCGACCCCCGTGTTTTCCTTCCTGGGCGAGGCGGCCATGCATCCCAGCCAGCTTCCCTGCTGGATCACCCATACCAATGCACGCACTCACGAGATCATCCTGGGCGGGCTGGACCGCTCACCCCTCTATACCGGGGTCATCGAAGGGGTGGGCCCGCGCTATTGCCCCTCCATCGAGGACAAGATCAAACGCTTCGCGGACAAGTCCTCACACCAGGTCTTCCTGGAGCCGGAGGGCCTGACCACCCACGAGTTCTATCCCAACGGCATTTCCACCAGCCTGCCGTTCGACGTCCAGCTGGAGCTGGTGCGTTCCATCAGGGGCCTGGAGAGGGCCCATATCCTGCGTCCGGGCTACGCCATCGAATACGACTACTACGATCCCAGAGGGCTCAAGCCCTCGCTGGAAACACGGGACATCCCGGGACTTTTCTTCGCCGGCCAGATCAACGGGACCACGGGCTACGAGGAGGCGGCAGCCCAGGGACTTCTGGCGGGCATCAACGCCGGGCTGCACGTCAAGGAAGCGGAGTCATGGTGGCCGCGCCGCGACCAGGCCTATCTGGGCGTGCTGGTGGACGACCTGATCACCCGCGGTGTGTCGGAACCTTATCGCATGTTCACCAGCCGTGCCGAATACCGCCTGTCCCTGCGGGAGGACAACGCCGACCGGCGCTTGACCGAAACCGGCCGACGGCTGGGGGTGGTGGACGACGAGCGCTGGGAACGCTTCGAGCGCAAGCAGGAGGCCATCGCCCGGGAAGTCCAACGCCTCAAGTCCACCTGGGTGGATCTCAAGCTGCTGCCGACCGAGGTCGTCGCCCGCCTTCTGGGCCAGCCCTCCGAGCGTGAAGGCGTGGCAACCGCAGCCACGGACAGTGCGGATTCGGCAGACGTGAATGCAAGGGAGGCGAACATCAAGCACGGCGGACGCAGCCAGTACAGCCTGTTCGACCTGCTGCGCCGGCCCGAGGTGAGCTACGCAGGGCTGACGGCCCTGCCGAACGGGGGACCCGGCATCGCGGACGGCAAGGTGAGAGAGCAGGTGGAGATCGAGGCGAAATACGCAGGCTACGTGGAGCGGCAGAAGGAGGAGATCGCCCGCCAGCGCCAGTACGAGGACCTGGTCCTGCCCGACGGTCTGGACTACATGCGGATGAGCGGGCTGTCCATGGAGGTGCGCCAGAGGCTCGATCAGGCCCGGCCCGTCACGTTGGGACAGGCGAGCCGCCTCTCGGGTGTGACGCCGGCGGCCGTTTCAGTGCTGCTGGTCCATCTCAAGCGCGGCGAACCCCAGAAGAAGAGCGCATGAGCCTGGCGACCCAGCTCCGGTCCGGATTGGAAGGCCTGTCCATCAGCCTTCCGGACACGACCCAAGCACGGCTGCTGGACTACCTGGCCCTCCTGGAAAAATGGAACAAGACCTATAACCTCACCGCCGTCCACGACCCCGAGAGGATGTTGACCCATCATCTGCTGGACAGCCTGGCGGTCCTGCCCCACATCGGCGCGGACAGGCTGCTGGACGTGGGCAGCGGCGCGGGGTTGCCGGGCATACCCCTCGCCCTCGCCGAGCCCTCTTTGCATCTCACCCTGCTGGATGCCAGCCACAAGAAATGCGCCTTCTTGCAGCAGGCGGTGATCGAGCTGGGTGTGGGCAAAGCGGAGGTGGTCCATGGCCGGGCCGAGGACTACCGGCCGCCCTCTCCATTTCCCAGGATCATCTCGCGCGCCTTCAGCGACCTTTCCGAATTCGTGTCGTGTACGAACCATCTGCTGGCCCCGGGAGGGCAGTGGCTGGCCATGAAGGGGCTGTACCCCTTTGAAGAGATCTCCCAGCTCAGGGGCGCGTCCCTGTCCCGGGACGTGGCCCTGCATGTGCCGGGCCTGGACGCCGAAAGGCATTTGATCGTTCTGGAACGGAAGGCATGAAGCGCATCCTGGCCATCAGCAATCAAAAGGGCGGCGTGGGCAAGACCACCACTGCCGTGAATCTGGCCGCGGGTCTGAGCCATTACGGCCGGCGGGTGCTCCTGGTGGACATGGATCCCCAGGGCAATGCCACCATGGGCAGCGGCATCGATAAGCGCAGCCTGGACAAGACGATCTACCACGTCCTGTTGCGCCAATCGAGGGCGGACGAGGTTTGCCTTCCCATCGACGGTGCCGGTTATGAGATGCTGCCCGCCAACCGCGATCTCGCCGGGGCGGAGGTGGAACTGGTGGAAGAGTCCGAACGGGATATCCGCCTCAAGAAGGCCCTGGATGGTTTGGCCGACGGCTACGATTTCATCCTGATCGATTGTCCGCCGGCCCTCAACCTGTTGACGCTGAATGCCCTGGCGGCCGCCCAGACGGTGTTGATCCCCATGCAATGCGAATATTTCGCCCTGGAGGGACT
>JBJKSP010000351.1:0-3612 GCA_046703865.1 Thiobacillaceae bacterium | reverse complement strand
CGCTGTTTGAATCAGCCTTTTCATCTTTAAATCTTTCAAACTTTTAAACTTGGCTCTTATGTAACTCCTCCGCCGCGTACAGCGTGTTTTTCAACAGCATAGTCACCGTCATGGGCCCCACGCCCCCCGGCACAGGCGTGATCCACCCGGCGCGCTCCGCTGCAGCCTCGAACTCCACGTCGCCGCGGATCTTGCCCGCTGAATCGCGGTTGATGCCCACGTCGATGACTGTGGCGCCGGGCTTGATCCAGTCGCCCTTGACCAGACCCATCCTGCCGGTTGCGGCCACCAGGATGTCGGCGCGCCGCGCATGTCCCGCCAAGTCGCGGGTGAAGCGGTGACAGGTGGTGACGGAGGCGCCCGCCAGCAGCAGCTCCAGGGCCATGGGCCTGCCCACCACGTTGGACGCGCCGATGACCACCGCGTCCTTGCCGCGCACCGGCTGGCCGGTGCTCTCCAGTAGGGCCATGACGCCGTAGGGGGTGCACGGACGGAACAGCGGCATGCGCAGGGCCAGGCGGCCCACGTTGTAGGGGTGAAAGCCGTCCACGTCCTTGTCCGGCGCGATGGTCTCGATCACCGCCTCCGGGTCGATGTGCTTGGGCAGGGGCAGCTGCACCAGGATGCCGTCGATGTCCGTGTCGGCGTTGAGTTTCTCGATCAACGCCAGCAGTTCCGCTGGGGAGACGTCCGCGGGCAGGTCGTAGGAGCGTGACACCATGCCCGCCGCCTGGCAGGCCTTACGCTTGCTGTTCACATAGATGACCGACGCCGGGTCCTGGCCCACCAGGACCACCGCGAGTCCCGGCGGACGCAGGCCTTGGTCCAGGCGCCTGGCGACCGCATCTTTAATCTCCCGGCGGATGGTCTCTGCAACGGCTTTGCCGTCGATAAGCGTCGCGGTCATGGGCGTGAATCGAATTTTAATAAGGGAACAGCCGTTACAGGCATGTTCTCACGGGGGCGGGGGAGCGGCAAGCCGGTGCAAATCGGTTTCATGGCCGGGGTAAAATTTAATCCAGGGTTATGGTCTAATGTTAAGATAGTGTAAGTTAAAAATTGAATATTCAGAAGGTTGCGGCAAGCGAGCGGGAGAGGTACGGCGGCGATGGCGGGTAAGACACTGTATGACAAGATCTGGGACGCCCATGTGGTGGACCGGGACGATGACGGCTTGTGCCTCTTATATATCGACCGCCACCTGCTGCACGAGGTGACCTCGCCCCAGGCCTTCGAGGGCCTGCGCCTGGCCGGGCGCAAGCCGTGGCGCGTTGGCGCCAACTTCGCCGAGCCCGACCACAACGTGCCCACTGCGGACCGCGGCCGTGGCATTACCGACCCGGTGTCCAGGACCCAGGTGGAGGCCCTGGAGCACAACTGCGCGGCCTTCGGCATCACGCTCATCGACATGAACGATAGGCGCCAGGGCATCGTGCACATCATCGGCCCGGAGCTGGGCGTTACCCTGCCGGGCGTCACCCTGGTGTGCGGTGACTCCCACACCTCCACCCACGGCGCCTTCGCCGCCCTGGCCTTCGGCATCGGCACCTCCGAGGTGGAGCATGTGCTGGCCACCCAGTGCCTGCTGCAGAGCAAGTCCCGCGCAATGCGCGTGACGGTGGACGGCGAGGCCGGCCCCGGCGTCACGGCCAAGGACATCGCCCTGGCCATCATCGCCGAGATCGGCACCGCCGGAGGCACCGGCTATGTCATCGAATACGCCGGTTCGGCCATCCGTGCCCTGTCCATGGAGGGGCGCATGACCCTGTGCAACATGTCCATCGAGGCGGGTGCGCGGGCCGGGCTGATCGCCGCCGACGCCGTCACCGTGGACTACGTGCGCGGCCGCCCCTACGCGCCCAGCGGAGAACAGTGGGATCAGGCCGCGGCGGCATGGGCCGACCTGCACAGCGACGCCGATGCGGTGTTCGACAAAGAGGTGCACATCGACGCCACGCGCCTCAAGCCCCTGGTGACCTGGGGTACCTCGCCGGAGATGGTGGTCCCCGTGGACGGCCGGGTGCCGGACCCGGACCGCGAGTCTGATCCGGTGCGCCGCGAGGGCATGCAGCGGGCGCTGAAATATATGGGCCTGGCGGCGGGCACGCGGATCACGGATATCCCAGTGGATAAGGTCTTCATCGGCTCATGCACCAACGCCCGCCTGGAAGACCTGCGCGCGGCGGCCCGGGTCGTCAGCGGTCATAAAGTGGCACGCAATATCAAGCTGGCCATGGTAGTGCCCGGCTCCGGGCTGGTGAAGCAGCAGGCCGAGGACGAAGGGCTGGACAAGGTATTTCTGGAGGCCGGCTTCGAATGGCGCGACCCGGGCTGTTCCATGTGCCTGGGCATGAACGCCGACCGGCTGTCGCCGGGGGAGCGCTGCGCGTCCACCTCCAACCGCAACTTCGAGGGCCGCCAGGGCCCCGGCGGGCGCACCCACCTGGTCAGCCCGGCCATGGCCGCCGCCGCCGCGGTGGCAGGGCACTTCGTGGATGCCCGGGCGTTGTCCCGCGAAACCCAGGAGGCACGCTGATGGAGCCGTTCAAGACCCTGACCAGCGTGGTGGCACCGTTGGACCGCTCCAACGTGGACACCGACGCTATCATCCCCAAGCAGTACCTGAAGTCCATCAAGCGTACCGGCTTTGGCCCCAACCTGTTCGATGCGTGGCGCTACCTGGACCACGGTGAGCCGGGCATGGACCACGGCAAGCGCCCGCGCAACCCGGACTTCGTGCTCAACCAGCCCCGTTACCAGGGGGCGCGAATACTCCTGGCGCGGACCAACTTCGGCTGCGGCTCATCCCGTGAGCACGCCGTGTGGGCCCTGCAGGACGACGGCTTTCGCGCCGTCATCGCGCCGAGCTTTGCCGACATCTTCTACAACAACTGCTTCAAGAACGGCCTGTTGCCCATCGTCCTGGACGAGGCCGCGGTGCGCGACCTGTTCGATGCGGTGGATGCGACGCCGGGTTACAGCCTGACCATCGACCTGGGCAGTCAGCAGGTCCGCACACCCGGGGGCAAGGTCTTCAAGTTCGACATCGATGCGTTTCGCAAGCACCGCCTGTTGAACGGTCTGGACGATATCGCGCTGACACTGCAGCATCAGGGCAAGATTCAAGATTTTGAAACGGCCTACCGGCGCCGCGCGCCGTGGCTGTTCAATCAGATCTAGGGGAGCGTTCGTGGCAACTAAAATTCTCATCCTGCCCGGTGATGGCATCGGACCGGAGGTCATCGCCGAGGCGGAGAAAGTGCTCTCATTCCTGAATGACACCCACGGGCTGGGCCTGGAGATGGAGCGGGCCCTGGTGGGCGGCAGTGCCTATGACGCCCACGGCACACCGCTGCCCGAGCAGACCCTGGCGCTGGCCAGGGCCGCCGATGCCGTATTGCTGGGGGCGGTGGGCGGCTATAAATGGGACGGCCTGGAGATGGGGCTGCGGCCGGAAAAAGGGTTGCTGGGGCTGCGCGCCGGCCTGGGCCTGTTCGCCAACCTGCGCCCGGCCATCCTCTATCCCCAGTTGGCCGATGCATCCACCCTCAAGCCGGAGGTGGTGGCGGGCCTGGACATCATGATCGTGCGCGAACTCACCGGCGGCATCTA
>JBJKSP010000350.1:0-4927 GCA_046703865.1 Thiobacillaceae bacterium | reverse complement strand
GGTCATGACCGGAACCGCCGGGGCGACGGCACGGGGGAGGTCCGGTTCCCGGTGGTGGGCATCGGTGCCTCCGCCGGTGGACTCGATGCTTTCAAGAACTTCTTTCAGGCCATGCCACCGGAATCAGGCATGGCTTTTGTGTTGGTACAGCACCTGGATCCGACCCATGAAAGCATGATGACGGACCTGCTCACCAAATACACCGCCATGCGGGTGGTCCAGATCGAGGACGGCATGGTCCTGGAGCCAAACATGCTGTTCATGATCCCGCCGAACAAGTATCTGTTCGTGAAGCGCGGGCGGCTTCACCTCTCGGAGCCGGTCGTGCGGCGAGGCTAGCGCATGCCGATCGATTTCTTCTTCCGCTCCATGGCCGAGGAACTGCAGGAGCGGGCCATCTGCATCGTTCTGTCCGGCACGGGAGCGGACGGGACCCTGGGTCTGCGCGCGGTCAAGGGTGAAGGCGGCACCGCGTTTGTCCAGCAACCCTCCGCAGCCCAGTACGACGGCATGCCGCAAAGCGCCATCGCCACGGGGGTCGTGGATTTCGTGCTGCCCGCCGAAGAAATGCCCAAGGCCCTGCTCAGCTATGTGAAGCACTCCCAGACCTGGTCTACGGGGGATCAACCCCCGGCACCCAAGGCAAAGCCTGATGATCTGCAGTCCATCCTGGCCTTGCTCCGTGCCCGGACCAACCACGACTTTCGCTGCTACAAGAAGGGCACCCTCACGCGGCGCATCCAGCGCCGCATGGGTCTGCGCCAAACCGACGGCTACGGGGCCTACCTCAAACTGCTGCGCGAGGACCCGACCGAGGTCAAGGCACTGCTGCGTGATCTGCTGATCGGCGTGACCTCGTTTTTCCGCGATCCGGAGGCCTGGAAGGACCTGGAAGGGCTGGCACTGGTCAAGATTTTGGCCAAGAAAGGCATGAACGACCATCTGCGCGTCTGGGTTCCGGGTTGCAGCTCGGGCGAGGAAGCCTATTCCCTGGCCATGCTGATCATGGAGGCCCAAGGCCGCTTGGGCACTTCCTGCACCGTGCAAATATTCGCCTCCGACATCGACGAGGAAGCGCTGGAAATCGCACGCAACGGCGTCTATCCGGAAAGCATTGCGGCCGATGTCCCTCCCGAGCGCCTGCGCCGCTTTTTCGACTACGAGGATGGCCGCTACCGGGTGAGCAAACCTATCCGGGAGTCGGTGGTGTTCGCCAACCAGAACCTGGTCCGGGACCCACCCTTCTCCAAACTCGACCTGATCTCTTGCCGGAACTTGCTGATCTACCTCGACGCACCCGTACAGCAGAGGATCATTTCGCTGCTGCATTTCTCGCTCAACGAAGGGGGCTATCTGTTACTGGGCCCATCGGAGTCCGTTGCCCAGCAGGACGACCTATTCGAAACGGTTTCCAAGAAATGGCGCATCTTCCGGCGCATCGGTGTGCCCCAGCGCTATCCTGCGGAGTTCCCGCTCGTGCCCGGTGACGAGAGCCGCCGTTCGCACCTGGCCCGATCCCTGCCTCGCGAACCCCGACCCGGTTCCATCACCGCCCTGGCCCACGAGGTCCTGTTGCAGGAATACGCCCCACCCTCGGTGATCGTGAATCGCCGGGGAGAAGCGCTCTACTATCACGGCAAGGTCTCACGCTACCTCGAACTCGCCTCAGGCGAACCCACGCGTGACATCTCCGAGCTGGCACGAGATGGCTTGCGCATCAAGGTTCGCACCGCACTTCAGCGTAGCATCCGCGAGAATGAGCAGATCCAGCTAATCGGCCGTATCCGTGGCGAAACCGACGGCCCGGCGGTGAATATCACGGTGCGCCCGCTGGAGGAGACCTCATCCGCCGAGGGCCTTCTGCTGATCACGTTCGAGGACGTCAAAGAGCCCGAACCCATCCCCCTTCAGGTGCCCAGCGAGCAGACGCCCGAGGAAATCAAGCAACTTGAATACGAGTTGACCGCCACGCGCGAGGACCTGCAGAGCACGATCGAAGAACTGGAAACCTCCAACGAGGAGTTCAAGGCCTCCAATGAGGAGGTCATGTCCATGAACGAGGAGCTCCAATCCACCAACGAGGAACTGGAGACCTCCAAGGAAGAGCTGCAGTCGCTGAACGAGGAGCTGAGAACCGTCAACAATCAGCTGCAGGACAAGATCCTCGATCTGGAGGCGGCCAACAACGACATGGCCAACCTGCTCAACAGCACCAGCGTGGCCACGTTGTTCCTGGACCGGAAGCTGCACGTGCGACGCTTCACCCCGGCCGCCACGCGGCTGTTCCGACTGATCCCTGCCGATGTCGGACGGCACTTGGAAGACATCGCCCTGCGGTTCCAGAACGGCGAGCTGCTGACCCAGGCGCAGCACGTCCTGGAAAGCCTGCATCCCATCGAAAAGACGGTAGTCACCCAGGACGGCAGCTGTTTCCTGTGTCGAATCCTGCCGTACCGGACCTTGGATGACCACATCGACGGGGTCGTCCTCACTTCCGTCGACATCACCGAACTACGAGCATCCGAAGATGCCTTGCGCAGGAGTGAAGAGCGCCTCCAATTGGCGCTGGAAGCGGTCAGCGACGGGCTGTGGGATTGGGACCTGACCACGGGCGCGGTATTCCGGTCGCCTCGGTACTATGAACTCGTCGATCGAAACCCCGATGAAGACACCCGGGATTTCGACTTCTTCATGTCCACGGTTCATCCGGACGACCTACCTCAGATGCTTGGGTCTTTCGAAGCACACAAGCAGGGCAAGACCGCTGCCATCGACTTCTGCTACCGCCTTGCCACGCGCTCCGGCGAAACGAGATGGATGAGCGTCAGGGGCAGCGCGGTCAAACGCGACCCCGGTGGTGCGCCGCTGCGTATCGTCGGGACCCTCTCCGACATCACAGAGCGCAAGAAAGCCGAGCTACAGCTGATCAAACTCTCCCAGGCGGTGGAACAGAGTCCCACCTGCATCATGATCACGGACCTCGATGCCAGGCTGGAATACGTCAACCAAGCGCTGATCGAGATTACCGGCTATTCCCGCGCGGAACTGATCGGACAGAACCCGAGAATCTTCCAGTCGGGAAAGACCCCGCCCGAGACCTACGCCTCCCTGTGGGATGCCCTCACGCAAGGCCGGTCCTGGAAGGGGGAGCTCTACGATAAGCGCAAGGACGGGAGCGTATGCATCGAGTCGGCCACTTTTAGCCCGATTCGGCAACCCGACGGCACCATCACGCACTACCTGGCGGTATTGCAGGACATCACCGAGATGAAAGAGGCTCAGCTGGCCCTCCAGAACAAACAGCGTGAACTGGAAGAACAGGCCAACAGGCTCGCCGACATGGACAGGCGCAAGGATGAATTCCTGGCGCTCCTGGGCCACGAACTCAGAAACCCGCTCATGCCGATCCGCAACGCCGTGCATGTGCTGGCGCGCCAACGCGATAGTCTCCCTGAGCAGGTCACGTGGGCGGTGGACCTCATCGGACGCCAGTCGGAACAGCTCAGGCGCCTGGTGGACGACCTCCTGGAGGTCTCCAGGGTCAGCCACGGCCGCATCAAGCTGCAAATGCGCCCCGTCCCCTTGCAGGATATCCTATCCGATGCTTTGGAAACCACCGCACCCATGATGGAGGAGTTCGGTCACCGACTACACTTGGAGCAACCCAAGGAGCCCCTGACGGTCTATGCCGATCCCGTGCGCATGGCCCAGGTCTTTACCAACCTGCTCGTTAATGCGGCCAAATTCACGCCCGCCCGGGGAGAAATCCGGGTGGAGGTGCGGTGTGAAGGCGACGAGGCGCGGGTGACTGTGCAGGACAATGGCATCGGTATCCGGCACGAGGAATTGTCCCGGCTATTCGATCCCTTCAGCCAAGGCCACAGCGAGGATGGCTCTGTCCCGGCGCAAGGTGGGTTGGGTATGGGACTGGCATTGGCCAAAATGCTGGTGGAAAGTCATGGCGGACGAATCGAGGTTCACAGTGACGGAATCGGGCACGGCAGCGAATTCTCGATGCACCTGCCATTGCACGAAGCTGAGGTGTCTATGCCTAAAGGAGGTATAGCGGTCAGACCCGCACTGACGAATTGCCGGCGCATCCTGGTGATCGACGACAATCCGGACGTGGCCAGGTCAATGACTGCCTTGTTGCAGGTCATGGGCCACGAGGTCAAATTCGCACTTGATCCCGAGGAAGGCCTGAAGACCGTGCTGGCATGGAGGCCGGATGTGGTCTTCATCGATATCTCCATGCCGGGGATGGATGGTTATCAGCTCGCCGGTACCATCCGCACGGCCTGCCAGGGCGATTGCCCCTTGTTGGTGGCCGTGACCGGATTCGGCCACGAACAGCATCGGGTTCGTGCTCTGGCAGCCGGTTTTGACCATCACCTGCTCAAACCTCCCGCACCCGAGGATATCGAGGCCATACTTGAGGAAAAGGGCGAGCCTCCGGCCCAGTCGTCTTAGATAAGCATTGAGCCGAGGTCCCCCGCCCTGACCCACATGTAGTGCTGGCCAGCAGGGACTAGGGTGTGTGGCTACTCAGCGGTCGAAACGAGCTGTGTCGGGTAATCAAGCGTGGTTTCCGGATGCCCCAGGTGCATCTTGATCAGACCGGTGACCAATACCCGCTGACCTTTGAAGGCTTGCACCTGACCAAACTGCGCACTCGAATTGGCGGGAATTAGCGCAATGAATGTGGGCTTACGAGAATCGTTGCCGAGACTGAGTACGGTCGTGTGATCTTTGGCTGTAACCACCTTGGCCACACGGCCCTCAATCCTGCACACCCGCCCCGCGCAGCTGGCCGCCTCCCTGTCGATGACCACATCGCGTGACCATGCTGCCTGCGCATAACCCAAGACCAGGCAGATCAAGGCAACGCTAGCTGCCCAAGGGGTCCAACTCGGTGCTCTCATGACGA
>JBJKSP010000349.1:0-8739 GCA_046703865.1 Thiobacillaceae bacterium | reverse complement strand
ATCCCACGGTGTCCCTGGCAGTGGCCCTGATCCTGTTCGAGGGCGGCCTGAGCCTGTCGGTCAAGGAATTCCGGGCGGTGGGCGGCATCGTGGGGCGCCTGGTGAGCCTGGGCGTCATCATCACTTGGGGGCTCACCAGTCTGGCGGCCCGAACGCTCCTGGGGCTGGAGTGGCCCCTGGCGGTGCTGCTGGGCGCGGTGCTGGTGGTGACGGGCCCGACGGTGATCGCGCCCATGCTCCAGCACATCCGGCCCTCAGGGATCAGCGGGCCGGTGCTGAAGTGGGAAGGCATCGTCATCGACCCCATCGGGGCCGTGTTGGCCGTGCTGGTGTTCGAGGTGATCCTGGCCGGCGGTGCGACCTGGGGCGAGATCGGCATGCATGTCGGGCTCACCGCGGGCGCAGGCACCATCATGGGGCTGGCCGCCGCCGCCGGCCTGGTCCTGCTGCTCAGGCGCGACTGGGTGCCCGATTTCCTGCAGGTCCCGGTCACGGTGATGCTGGTGGTGCTGGCCTTCACCCTGGCCAATCTGATGCGTTCCGAGTCCGGCCTGCTGGCGGTGACGGTGATGGGCTTCGCCCTAGCCAACCAGAAATACGTTTCGGTGCAGCACATCGTGGAGTTCAAGGAGAACCTGAGGGTGATGCTCATCGCCACCATCTTCATCCTGCTGGCGGCCAACCTGCACCCTGCCGACCTGGCAGACCTGGGTCTGGGCAGCCTCCCCTTCCTCGCGGTCCTGCTGTTCGTGATCCGTCCGGCTGCGGTGTTCGCCTCCACCCTGGGTACCCGCCTGGTGACTCGGGAGAAGCTTTTCCTCGCCTGGCTTGCGCCCAGGGGCATCGTGGCCGCCTCCGTGGCCTCGGTCTTCGCGCTGCGTCTGAACGAGATCGGCCATCCGGACGCGGACCGGCTGGTGGCCATCACCTTCTACGTCATCATCGGCACCGTGGTGGTGTACGGGCTGACTTCCGGGCGCGTGGCGCGGCGCCTGGGCCTGACCAAGACGGGGCCGGGCGGTGTCCTCGTACTGGGTGGGTCCCCCTGGGTGCGCAGCATGGCCAAGGCGCTGATCGACGAGGGCTTCGCGGTCATCCTGGTGGACAACAACTGGCACAACATCCGCCAGGCCCGCATGGAAGGTGTCCCCGCCTTCTATGCCAGCGCCTTCTCCGATACGGTACTGGAACGGGTGGAACTGGGCGGCATCGGCCAGCTTCTGGCCATGACCACCAATGACGAAATCAATTCCCTGGTGGCCCTGCATTACGCACCCGTATTCGGGCGTAACCGCATCTACCAGTTGGCGCCTGAGGAGACCAAACTACCCGGCGAAGTCTCGCGCCACCTGCGCGGGCGCATCCTGTTCGGCGAGGGCATCACCCATAGCCAGCTGAGCCGGCGCTTCAACCGGGGGTGGACGATCAAGAAGACCAAGCTGACCGAGGAGTTCGGCTACGAAGACTTCAAGGCCCGCTACCGAGGCGAGGTGCTGCCCCTGTTCTTCGTCTCGGACGAGGGCGGGCTGCAGGCGGTCAGCGTGGAGAGCCCCATATCCCCAGGACCGGGACAGACGGCCATCAGTCTGGTGCAAGCCGAAGAGAACAGCCACGGACGGGGCGAGGGGGGGCAGACGCGATAACTACTCTGAGATTCGGCTGAAGCCCTGCCATCCTGGCGGGGCGTCGGGGTTGAAAGGGAGGCGGGCGCGCTGGCCCGCCTCGGTCGGAATCAGCCGGCCCTGCCGGCTGCCGTGGCCTCAGGCACCTCCACCAGCTTGCCGGTCTTCACGTCGAAGATGTAGCCATAGATGGGAATGTCCTTGGGTACCAGGGGATGGTTGCGGATACGCTGCACGTCCTCCAGCACGCTTTGCTCCTGGTTGGCGATGGTCAGCCAGCTGACATGCTCGCCTTCCGCCGAGCCGCCTCCACCGCCCTGATCATGCCAACCTGAGGCGTCGACACTGGCGGTCTTCAGGCTGCTGCGCAGCAGCTTGCGCATCACCTCGTCGGTGAAAGTCTGCATGCCGCAGTCGGTGTGGTGGATGACGAACCACTCCCGGGTCCCCAGCAGCTTGTAGGAGATCACCAGGGAACGGATGGCGTCGTCGCTCGCCCGACCGCCGGCGTTGCGTACCACGTGGGCATCCCCTTCCGACAGCCCTGCATACTTGGCCGGATCCAGCCGTGCATCCATGCAGGTCAAGATGGCGAATCGCCGACCAGGGGGCATGGGCAGATTGGCCTTGTCTCCGAATTGGGCCGCATAGCCTTGGTTGGCGGTGAGGACATCGTCCAGAACTTTGCTCATGTCTACCTCCTAACACTCTCGTTTGCCACGCACTAGCTTCTCCGGGCCTGACTCGTGGCGAAATGGCAGGTCCGGTAATCCGCTCTTCGGGGACTGCACGAACATGTCCCCGTCCGCTTGGGTTGCCTGTTTGGTACGTGCAGTATAGGACGGATGCGGAACTGCGCTTGCCGGCGAAAGGGAGGGTCGGGTCAGCGGAGATATGGAGATGAACCAGGGCCCATGCTGCGGCTTCATCGGCCTCGGCCCCGACCGGGATCACAATGATCTGTCCTGTTGGGGGCCTATTCGGATAGACTTGGGTGATGCTCACACCGTTTCAGCGTCGCCACCGGGTCAGTCTGTTCTCATTTCGCATCTGGCGGAGACGACTAGCCTTCTGGGGCGGTGCGGTGGTGGTTGGCCTCACCGCGAGCATCTTCGCCTTGGGCGGCACCTACGCCCAGGAGCTGTTTCGCCGTGTTTTGGGTTGGTCGCACTGGTTACCCCTGATCCTCACACCGCTGACCCTGGGTCTGGTGGCCTATATGACCCAGCGCTATTTCAAGGGCGCCGAAGGCAGCGGCATCCCCCAGACCATCGCAGCGATCCGCATGAAAAACCCCGAGGATCAGGAGGCTGTGCTGTCCATCCGGGTCACCCTGGGCAAGATGTTCCTCACCTGGCTGGGGCTTATGGGGGGTGCCAGCGTGGGACGCGAGGGGCCCACGGTGCAGGTGGGGGCGGCGTTGCTGTACAGCCTGCAGCGCATCGTGCGTTTCCCACCCCATCTGATGGAGCGTGGCCTGATCGTGGCCGGGGGCGGCGCCGGCGTGGCCGCCGCCTTCAACACGCCCTTGGCCGGCATCGTCTTTGCCATCGAGGAGATGGCCCGCAGCTTCGAGGAGCGTTCCAGCGGCATCCTGCTCACCGCAGTCATCGTCGCCGGTCTGGCCGCTGTCTACGTACTGGGCGATTACACCTATTTCGGCGTCAGCCATGCCAGCCTGTCGGGCGCCGAAGCCCTGGTGGGGGTGCTGATCTGCGGCGTGGTGGGCGGCGTGCTGGGAGGGGGATTCAGCCTGCTGGTACTGGTCTATGATGCCCGAGGACTGCCCGGCCGGATGGGGGTGTATCTGCGGACCCACCCCGTGAGTTTCGCCGCCGCCTGCGGTCTGGCCTTGGCCGTGCTGGGCCTGCTGTCCGGAGATACGGTTTTCGGCAGCGGCTATTTAGAGGCCAAGCACCTGCTGGAAGGGACCCAGGTCGTCCCCCAAGGCTATGGCCTCATGAAGATCCTGGCCACCCTGGTGTCCTTCGTGAGCGGCATTCCCGGCGGGTTGTTCGCCCCCAGTCTGTCGGCGGGGGCCGGCATCGGCCACAACATCGCGGTACTGCTCGGTACGACGGAACCGGGCGGCGTGGTCCTGCTGGGGATGGCGGCGTATTTCGCCGGCGTGGTGCAGGCCCCGATCACGGCCTTCGTCATCGTCATGGAGATGACCGCCAACAACGCCATGGTGGTGCCCCTGATGGCCGTCACCGTGCTCGCCAACGTCATCTCCCGCATGGTCTGCCCCAGACCCCTGTACAAGTCCTTGTCCGAAACCTATCTGCGCCAAGTCCGGTCAGCCGCCGGCTGATCGGATTGGGCACGATGACCCCCGCACCGAGGGTACCGACGTGAAGCGGTTGCCGGTCAGTCTTCGAGGCAGGGCTCCCGCCTGAACACCGCCAGGAGGGTGCGGCCGAACAATCCCGCCATGACCACCGTGGTGGTCCCCAGCATGACGCCGGACAGGCGCAGGAACAGGCTTTCGCCGGTGGCATGGTACATGGCCAGGGTGGCGATGGTGATGGCCGCCAGGGAAAAGGCGCTGGCCCACCAGGAAAGGGCGAATTTCAGGTGCAGGAGCCACCTGGCCTGGAGCACCGCGAACAGGGTGAAGAACAGGGCGCTGTAATAAAGAACCTGGGCGAATACGTCCAAGTGGTCCGTCAGTCGCAGATAAGACAGGAACCCCACCGCAGGCGGTGCGACGAGCATGAACAGGGCGGGAACGAGCCGCTCAGGCGGGCTGCCGTGGAACATCGCATGATAGAGGACGACGGTGAGCAGCAGCGGCCAGAAGACCAGCCCCACACTGAAGAAAAACCAGGAGATGGGGCCTTGGGCGTGAACGACGCCCGCGATGGGCACGAGCATGTTGCCCACCGCCGGGATGAGCCAGGCGGGGTTGAGATCTACGATGCCGGCCTTCCTGGGCTGCAGCCACTGGGTGAGGATATGGAAGGTCAAGCCCAGATTCAGGACGGTGCCCGCCGTCCACAGCAACCTGGACCAGGGCAGGCTCATGGGCAGCCAGGCGATGGACAGCAGGATCAGGGAAATGGAAAAGGCAGGCACCATGTACACCTGCTCCATGTGCCCCCATTCCCGGGCGGTGGCTTCCCGGTACCTGAGGGCCTTGGCGGAATAGAGCGCGCCGATGAACAGGAAGAGTGCGGTGCAGAGTGCCAGCAGCCAGGGGCTGGCATGCAGTCTCAGATTCAGCAGTTGCTCGGCCCTGTTCCAGGCAATCTCCAGACCGGTCAGCCCCATGATCATGCCAAACCAGGCAATGGGGAAGTCTTGGAGACGGGGGCGGGGGATGGTGTTCATGTTCGGCGGCAGGCGTACCGTCTCCGAGGACCACTAGGAGAGTCCCGCGGAGGGCCGAAGCCCTCCGCCGCCCAATCCCGGGTCAGAGCGGACGCTTGATGGAGATGGCGCCCCGGAGCATGCCCGGCCGATATCCGATGGCCTTGTCGTGGGGATATTCCTGGGCCAGCTTTGCCTTGATGGCGGCCGGGATTTCGTCAGGTGTGCCATGGCACATGAGGCACATGGGTTTCACCGGCAGCGCCTTGAGGTAACGGAAGACCTTGCCGGACGGTTCGTCGACCACCTGGGCGATTTCCAGGGCGTCGGGCTTCTCGCCCTTGGCCATGCGCCGTTCCAATTCCATCAGACCTTTCTGTTCCCAGGCATCCGGCGTGCCCAAGAGGGGGTCGCGCACCTTGAGGCTGACCCGGGTCACCTGCCATCCTGTCTTGCGGGAGAGTTCGCTGGCGATGGCCGGGGCCTTGTCTTTGCAAACGGAGATGGCGGCAGCGGGGTCGCCGCGCGCCAACTGCTGCTTCAACTCGCCGCCCAACTGCTTGACCAGTTCCATGGCCACGTGTCGGGCCTGCTGACGGTAGGCGGCGGTGTCGTCGGCGTAGGCGCCCAGGCAGACGCCGGTCAGGAGCAGGGCGAGGAGGATCTTGTACATGATGTTTCCTTTCGGTTGATTCGAAACGTGATTCCACCGGCTATCGGGCCGGGAGAGGCGCAGAGATGGCTTGGTCCGGTCGGCCGCGGTCTCGCCCGCCTGTTCTGGCTTCAGCACGCCCCGGGGTGACGTTCACGAATGTACGGTTGCCGCCGTTGCCTGCTGGCCATGAGCTTGAATGTGCCCGGGACGGTTGCGCATGTGGTCGGCCACCTTGGCGAAAGCGGCCTCCAATTCCCCACGCAGCCTTGCGTCGTCCACCACCTCGGCCAAGGCCATGCGCATGCACATCACCCATTGGTCCCGTTCGGCATCCCCGATGGAGAAGGGAAGATGGCGTCGGCGCAGCATGACGGGTCCGTTCTTCTGCACGTAAAGCTGGGGGCCTCCCATCCAACCGGACAGAAAATCGAACAGTTTCTGGCGCGACGGGCCCAAATCCCTTCCGTGCAGCTTGCGTATGCCGTAGGCCTCGGGCAGTTCGTCCATGATCTGGTAGAAGCGCTCCACCAATGCCCGCACCTTGGCCTCGCCACCGATGCGTTGGTAATGGGTTTCCATGGGGGTTATGTATCTCCTGCCGTTCCATCGCCCGTTCGGTCCGGGGGAGGGTACGGGCGGTCGATGTCGAATCCTGAATGATACCGCAAGGCAGTCTGGGTTCGGCCAGGTAAAAGGCATGCACGGCTTGGCTTGGCCAGCAAAAAAAACGCCCGGGGGGAGTTTGGAGGAAGATGAAGACTCGCCCCGGGGTTCAATGAGGAGAAAGCCAACAGTCCACGTCATACCTCAGGAAGTCCTTCGGAATGTCGACTGACTGCACAGGAATTAATGCAACACGTATGCCAGCCGGAAGCGATGACCGGCATGCAGCATAACCATATGAATTCAAAGAATGAATAATTCCATAGTGGTCAGCCGTCCAGGCCCGTGGGAACTGGATTGCCAGGATTGGCATGCCAATGCAGACACCGCTGACAGAATGGGCGGGGGCCTGGCGAGGATGTGGAGACAGGACGGCCCGGGCCGCCTGCCAGGGGGCTCAGGCGACGGTCACGTCTCGGGACAGGTAAACGTCCTGGATGGCGTGGAGCAGGGCCACGCCTTCCTTCATGGGCCGCTGGAAGGCCTTGCGGCCCGAGATCAGTCCCATGCCGCCGGCGCGCTTGTTGATCACGGCCGTGCGTACCGCCTGGGCCAGATCGTTCTCGCCGGAGGCCCCGCCGGAATTGATCATGCCGGCGCGGCCCAGATAGCAGCTGGCCACCTGGTAGCGCACCAGGTCGACGGGATGGTCCGAGGTCAGCTCGGAATAGACCTTGGGGTGGGTCTTGCCGAAGCCGATGGCGTTGTAGCCGCCGTTGTTGGTGGCCTGTTTCTGCTTGACGACGTCCGCCTCGATGGTGGCCGCCAGGTGGTTGGCCTGGCCGGTCAGGTCGGCGGCCTCGTGATAGTCCGTACCGTCCTTCTTGAAGCCCGAATTGCGCAGATAGGCCCACAGGAAGGTGACCATGCCCAGGCGGTGGGCCTCGGCAAAGGCCTGGGAGACCTCCCAGAGCTGGCGCCGGGATTCGGGCGAGCCGTAGTAGACCGTCGCCCCCACCGCCACCGCGCCCAGCTCGAAGGCCTTCTTCACGTCGGTGAACAGGGTCTGGTCGTGCATGGTCGGGTAGGTCAGCATCTCGTTGTGGTTCAGCTTCACCAGGAACGGGATCTTGTGGGCGTACCTTCGGGCCACCGACCCCAGCACCCCCAGGGTGGAGGCCACCGCATTGCAGCCGCCTTCGATGGCCAGCCTGACGATGTTCTCGGGATCGAAGTACTCCGGATTGGGGGCGAAGGAGGCCCCGGCCGAATGCTCCACCCCCTGGTCCACCGGCAGGATGGAGAGATAGCCGGTGCCGGCCAGCCGTCCGGTGTTGAAGAACTGCTGGAAGCTGCGCAGGGTGCCGGGGCTGCGGTCGCTGCCCGCCACCACCCGGTCGATGAAGTCCGGGCCGGGCAGGTGCAGGGCAGTCTTGGGGATGGTCTGGCAGGTATGGGTGAGCAGCGATTCGGCCTCGTTGCCGAGGAGTGCCTGGATGTCCGTCATGGTGTCTCCTGATGTGCTTGTATGCGTTCGGCCGCTTTCGTGGCAGCGGCCCGGTCCTCACTATAGCAAGGCGTGGCGACGCCTTGGGACAGGGTCCGGGCGGCGGCGTTCCGCAGTTGCTGATCCAGGCTATTGACGGTAGGCCCGCAGGTAATGCCCTTCGAAATAGCGCTTGGCCCAGTGGAACAGCCGGGAGGGCGGCAGCAGCAGGGAGCGCTTCGGGTTGCGGAACACCAGGATGCCGGAATCCAGGGTGTCCACGATGCAGATCAGCTCCGGCCGGGGCCGGGCCGCGGGCGCCTCGCCGTCCAGGGCGAGCATCAGGTTCTGCGCTGCGGCCCTGGCCTGCAGGTCGGCCATGTGGGCCTGCTTGGGCAGCCAGTCGGGGCCCGGGAAGCTTCCGGCGTCGCCGGCCACGTACACTAAATCAGTAGCCGGCACACGGCAGAATTCGTCGGCCTGGATGAAGCCGCCGGGGGACTTGGGCAGGCCTGAGTTGTCCAGCCAGTCGGGACCGGTGAGACCGGGCATGAACAGGATCAGATCGGCGTTGACGTGGCCGCCCTCGGTGTCGACGCCTTCCTCCGAAAAGCCCAGCGGCTTGTGGCCCAGATGGGTGTCGATGCGCCGCCTCGCCATCTCTGCGAGCAGCCCCGTGACGGCCTTTTCGCCCAGGCGCTTGCCCGGCTCGGCAGCGGCATTGAAGAAGGTCAGCTCGACCCGGTCCCGACGGCCCTGGCGCCTGAGCCAGGTGTCGACGCCGAACAGGAGCTCGAACATGGGCCCGCCGCGCATGGCGGAGGGCTCCTGGGGATTGCCGCCGAAACCCAGGGCGATGCGGCCGCTGTCCATGTTTTCCAGGCGCTCCCGGATGGCCTCCGCCGCCGGCACGCCCTGGCACAGGGTCAGGGCGCGTTCGATGCCCGGCAGTTTCTTGAGGAAGCGCCCGCCGGTGGCGATGAGCAGGGCGTCGTTTTCCACCGGCCCCTGGTCGGTGAGCACCTTCCGGCCGCCGTCTTCCAGTCCGGTGACCCGGGCGG
>JBJKSP010000348.1:0-13162 GCA_046703865.1 Thiobacillaceae bacterium | reverse complement strand
TCGATGTCCCGCTCCGGGTTGAGGTAGACGTGAAACACCTCGCCGGTTACACGCCTGTTCAGGATCTCGACCGCACCGATCTCGATGATGCGGTGCCCCATGCTCGGGTCCAGACCCGTGGTCTCGGTATCCAACACCACCTTCCTCATGATTCCCGCCCCCCGGCTTGTTGAGCACCCAGATTGGCCAGGCGGTCCGCGGCCTCGTTGCCCGGATGGCCCGCATGACCCTTGACCCAATGCCACTCCACGTCATGGCCCAGAACCGCGTGATCCAGGGCCTGCCACAGGTCCTGATTCTTCACCGGTGCCCCGGAACTCGTCTTCCAGCCGCGCCGCTTCCAGTCTGGCAGCCACTGGGTAATGCCCTTCTGGACATATTGGGAGTCCGTGTAGAGGCGCACCCGACAGCGGCGTTTGAGGGCTTTCAGGGCCTCGATCACCGCCGTGAGTTCCATGCGGTTGTTGGTGGTCCGCATCTCCCCTCCCTGCAGCGTCTTTTCCCTGTCCCCGTAACGCAATACCACGCCCCAGCCACCCACGCCGGGATTGCCCTTGCATGCCCCGTCGGCATAGATCTCAACGTGGGCGGCCGGCCCCCGTTCAAGAATATTTCCCATAATGTTCACAACTTATTGTGTCGTTTGCTGGCCCAGGACCGGCCGGATCAGCCAGGATTTGTCCCATTTCGGGGCGATCAGGCGCATCCCCTCCCGGCGCTTGACCGCGTGCAGCAGGTAGACCCCTCCACCCAGTGCCCACCATCGGTCACCTGCCGACTCCAGAAAGGCGAATCGGACCAGCCAGTCCGCTCGATTGATGGGCGGAGCATAACAGACCATGCACCCGCCCAGCAGGTCGAATCCCAGCAAGGCCAACCAATCCTTTATCCGGTGCAATCGGAGAAAACGCCCCTGCCAGGGGTAACCCGAGCCTTTCCCCGTGATCAACCGCCTCAATCCCCACAGGCTGGCCGGGTTGAATCCCGACACCAGAAGGGTCCCCTCAGGTCTCAAAACACGTTCGCATTCCCTCAGCAGCTGATGGGGATGAAGAGAGAACTCCAGTGCATGCGGCAAAACCACCAGATCCAGAGACTCGCTGGAGATCGGCAACTGCTCCAATGCGCAATGCATGCCGCTTCCCGCCTGGCCGGCACAGATCCGATAGGGCATGCGATTGCCGCGCAGGAAATCCACCTGGCAGATCCCCAGCTGTACCGCTTTGAAGCCGAAGATGTCGCTGGAGATGCGGTCGAACCAGGCCAGCTCGCATTCCAGCGCATATCGGCCCAGGTCGCACTCCAGCCATTCATGCATGTTTATCGGGGATAAAGGGCGGTTCAAAATGGGACCCTATGACCAAAGTGCACCCTGTCGCTGCCCTGACCGACAACTACATCTGGATCGTCCATGACGACACCCATGCCGTAGCGGTAGACCCGGGAGAAGAAAAACCAATTTTAACTTGGCTACAAGCCAGGCGTCTGAACCTGTCAGCGATCCTGGTCACCCATCATCATGCCGATCATGTGGGCGCCGTCATGGCCTTGGCCAATCGATACGCTTGCCCCGTCTACGGCCCGGTGCATCCGCGCATCCCAGCCCTCACCCACCCCGTCAGCGAGGGCATGCAGGTCCGGCTGGCCTCTCCCGACTTGGACCTCGGGATCATGGCGTTGCCGGGACACACCCGCGAGCACGTGGCCTACCATGGCGCCGGTCGAATCTTCTGCGGGGATACCCTGTTTTCCTGCGGATGTGGTCGGATCTTCGACGGCACGCCCGAACAGCTGTACCACTCCCTGCAAAGGCTGGCGGCCCTGCCAGAAGACAGTCTGGTCTATTGCGCCCATGAGTACACCCTGGCGAATATCCGTTTCGCACTGAGCGTGGACCCCGGTAATGCGCATCTACAGACATGGGCCGCCGAAGCGCAACGACTGAGAGCGCAGGGCTTGCCCACCCTGCCTACACGACTCGGCGACGAGAGGCGCATGAACCCCTTCCTGCGCTGCGAGCAGCCTGAGATACGGCAGGCCATTTTTCCCGGATCCCCGATCACCGAAGACACCCTCGCGGTATTTACCAAGTTGAGGGCCCAAAAGGACGTCTACAAGGCCTCTGTCTGAATCCTGTTGCCGAACAATTAATTAGATCGAATCCGGGAGGTCATAAATTGCCTTAATTGTTGCCCAGCTGAGGGGGTGACGATAAAATTTATTTAATCTTTATGACAAACCAACCTGCGAACGCGACGGACTATGCCCTTGAACAAGCCCAGACTAATTTTGCTCTCAGCCTGCCTGCTCTCACTGCAGCCGGCCTGGGCCGGCGATGGGATGGTCCCGTCCTCCAGCCCCGCACCTGAACTCAAGATCAGCTATACCCTTGCACTCGCGGGAGATGATGCAGAGGCGGATGCCGACTCCGCGGACCTCTGGTCCAGCATACGTGAAGGTTTCCGCCTCAAGGATGTCAACCCTGCCCTGACCCGGGTCTACGAAAAGTGGTACATGGAACACAGCCGCTATCTGGACCAGGCGATCCAACGCAGTCGCCTCTACCTCTACCACATCGCCGAAGAGGTGAGGAAGCGGGGCATGCCCATGGAAATCGCACTGCTTCCCATCATCGAATCCGCCTACAATCCCATGGCCCAGTCACCCAGCAAGGCCTCGGGCATATGGCAGTTCATCCCCTCCACCGGCCGCACTTACGGCCTGGAGCAGAATGCCTGGTACGATGGACGTCGGGACGTGCTGGCGGCAACCCGGGCAGCGCTGGACTACTTGCAGGACCTCCACAATCAGTTCGACAGTTGGGACTTGGCCCTGGCCGCCTACAACTGTGGGGAAGGTTGTGTTGCCCGGGCCATTTCCCGAAACAGTGCCCGTGGCAAACCCGTGGATTACGCCCATCTGAGACTGCCCACCCAAACCAGGCATTACGTCCCCAAGCTGATCGCCATCCGTAACATCATCGAAGATCCGCAACGTTACGGTTTCGTCCTCAATGATCTCGCCAACGAGCCGTATTTCATGCAGGTCAGCCTGACGTTCCCCATGGCGGCCCGCCAGGCTGCCAAACTCGCCGACATGAATCTGAACGAGTTCATGGCCCTGAATCCCGCCTATCAGAGACGTGTGATCTATAGTGACACACCGGGTATCCTCCTGTTGCCCGCCGACAAGGTGGTGACCTTTCACCTCAATCTTCACCGCCTGGGCGCGGAAAAGCTCAGCCTCCAGACCTACAAGGCCCGGCGCGGCGAATCCATCAGGCATATCGCTGCCAAATTCGACGTGACGCTGAAGTGGATCAAGGACCACAACCCCGTCAGGCTCTATCGAGGCAGGCTGACCCGGTCCCAAACCCTTTACGTGCCGAGGCTGGCTGACAAGAGTGCCCATTCCAGGGACGAAAAGGAGAAAAAGGAGTACACGCTCTCCCTGCGTGGCCATACTTTCAGGGGCAGCGATACACCAGGAAACCTGGCTGGGCAATACGACGCGGATGCCTCTGCGATCCGCCCCTATAACGGGACGGTGATCCCCCTCAGGCCGACCCTCAAGCTGACCGTCCCGAATTACAACAGTTGATCACGGGTACAGGTGGCAGGCCACCTGCCTGCCGGGCATGCGCTCCCTCAGCTCGGGTCTCGCCTCGATGCAGGGCGGATGCACCTCAGGACAGCGTGAGGCGTAGGGGCAGCCTCCGTGCCCCAGGCTCGCCTGGGTGACGCTCGGTGTCGGCTCTTTCTCCCTGAGTCCGCGGCCGGGGGCCGAATCGAGTAGAAGCCGGGTATAGGGGTGGGCAGGCCGGGAGAGCAGATCTTCCGCGAGACCCGATTCGACGATGCGCCCCTGGTACATCACCGCAACCCGATGTGCGAGATAACCCACGACCGAGAGATTGTGGGTGATGAACAAATAGGCCAGGCCTTGCGCCTGTTGCAGCGACTTGAGCAGATTCAGGATTTGTGCCTGTACCGATACGTCCAGCGCGCTGGTGGGCTCATCGCAGATCAACAGCCTGGGCTCCACCGCCAGTGCCCGAGCGATGGCGATGCGCTGGCGCTGCCCGCCCGAAAAGGCATGTGGGTAACGTAACGCAGCGCCGGCATCCAACCCCACCTCGGACAGCAGTCTGGAGACGGCTTCGCGCCTCTCCCCGCGTCCCATCCCTGGGCGCAGAGACTGCAGTCCCTCCTCCAAGACCTCTCCGATCCTCATGCGGGGATTGAGGGACGAGAAGGGATCCTGAAAAACGATCTGCATGTCCGCCCGGCGCCGGCGCAAACCGGCCCTGTTCAGGGACGTGATCTCCTCTCCCTCCAGCCGGATGCTGCCGCTGGTGGGCTCGATCAGCCTCAGAATGCCCCGGGCCAGCGTACTCTTGCCGCAGCCGGATTCGCCCACCAGGGCCAGGGTCTCGCCCGCCGTGATGTCCATGGAAACCCCATCCACTGCCTTGACCCAGCCCACCGTGCGTTTGAGCACACCCTTGCGGATCGGGAAGTGCACGGCCAGATCCCGAACCTCCAGCAGCGGTCGGGATTCCCAGTCGGATTCCCGGTGCACCTTCAGGGTCTCCCCTGACTCGGTCGCCTGGCCAGGGCCTGGATCAACGGCCAGATGACAGCGGGCATAGTGCCCTTCGGCCACCTGGTGGAGGTCAGGCGGCTCATGCCCGCATCTATGCCAGGCACGGGGGCAACGCTCGGCAAAGCGGCAGCCCGTGTACTCGGTGCCCAGCGCAGGCACGCTGCCTGGAATGTGGTCCAGACGGTCCCCCCTCCGATGGGCGGACGGCAGGACGCTGAACAGCTTGCGGGTATAGGGATGGAAGGGTTCGGCGTAAAGCCTGTCCCGGCTTGCCCATTCCACGATCTGGCCCGCATACATCACGGCCAGCCGGTCCGCCACGTCCCGGGCGACATCGAGGTCGTGGGTGATGAGCAGCAAGCCCATCTCCCTTTCGGTCTGGAGTTGTTTGAGCAGGCGCAGGATCTGGGCCTGTACGGTGACGTCCAGGGCCGTGGTCGGCTCGTCGGCGATCAGCAGTTTGGGTTCCCCGGCCAGCATGCTGGCAATGAGTGCCCTCTGGCGCTGTCCGCCGGAAAGCTGGAACGGATATGCGGCGGCATGGCCTGCATCCAATCCCACGGCGGTCATGAGGCGCCGGATCTCGGCCTCTGCCTCCCGCCCCCCGAGTCGGCGGTGGACGACCAGGGCCTCCTCGATCTGCCGGCCCACGGTCATGACCGGGTTGAGGCTCACCATGGGCTCCTGGAAGATCATGGCCAGCCCGGCGCCCCGTATGCCTCTCATATTCCGTTCCGAGAGCGCGAAGATATCCATGCCGTCCAGCCTGGCTTCGCCGTCGGTGATGGACAGCCCCTCAGGCAGCAGACGCAACAGGGCCAGGGCCGTGAGGGACTTGCCGCAGCCCGATTCACCCAACAGGGCTACGCATTCTCGCGGCCCCACCTCCAGGCTGACCCCATCCACGGGGACAAGCCTCCTTTGTCCTTCCTGAAGCGTTACCCGCAGGTCGCGGACGCTGAGTCCGTTCATGCCCGGTCCCTGGTGCGCGGATCGAAGGCCTCGCGCACGCTGTCGGCGAAGAGGTTGGCGGGCAACACCAGCGAGAACATGAACAGGAAGGCGGCGACCAGCTGCCACCACACGATGGGATCCCGCGCCAGTTCCAAGCGTGCGCCGTTGATCATGTTGCCCCAGCTGTTCATGGTCGGGTCCACACCGACCCCCACATAGGAGAGCACCGCCTCCGCCAGCACAAGGCCGGAGAAATCGATGACCACGGTGATGAGCACGATATGGGCCACGTTGGGCAGGATGTGACGGCTGAGGATGCGTAGACTCGACACGCCGAAGGCCCGGGCCGCCTGGATGTAGTCCATCTCCCGCAGCTTCAGGGTCTCGCCCCGAAGCAGCCGAGCGAGGCCGGTCCAGCTGGTGACCCCAAGGATGCCGCACAGGAACACCAGGCGCAGGTCGGACCGCGCCGCCGCAGTATCGAACAGCTCCGGATGGGATTCGATGTAGACCTCGGCCACCAGCACTGCGGCGGCGATCAGCAGCACACCGGGGATGGAATTCAGGGTGGTGTAGATGTACTGGATGATGTCGTCCACCCGACCGCCGTAATAGCCTGCAGCCACCCCCAGAAACAGGGCGGCGGGCAGCATGATCAGGGTGGTCAGAGTGCCGATGAGCAGGCCCGTGCGGATGCTCTTGAGGGACAGGTAGAGCACGTCCTGACCCACCTTGTCCGTGCCCAGGATGTGGTAGTGGGTGCAGAGACTCACCGCCATGCCGCCCAACACCAGGAGGACGGAAAGGGTGACCAATGCGGCCCGCAGCGCACCCAGGTCGGGGTCACGGACCAGGCGACGCACGTTCGTCATTCCCCCGCCACCATGGCGCCAGAGCAGCATCAGCGCCATCAGCCCCCATGCTAGTGCGGACAAGCCCAGCCCCGCCAGTGCCCCCACCCCCGCACGGTGGGCGATATCGGCCCCCCGCTGGCCGGGATCGGACAGGTCTGCGCCGCCGTACTTCAGACGGGGATAGTCGCGCACCCGCCTGCCGTCAGGCAGCTGGATGTTTTCCTTGGCATAAAGCCGTATGGCAAAGGGCGCGGAATAGGTGTCTTCCAGATGGGTGCGCAGGGGTTTCGCGATCGCGTCCAGCACCGACAACACCTCCGCCGCGTATTGCACCGGCTGGCCGGGCGCCGAAGGCAGGGCCGGCCGGAAATGCAGGGAATCCAGGATGCCGATGCTGGCGTAGGCCGCCAGGATCACGGCACAGGCCATGCCCATGCGGCTGTGCCCCACCCGTTTCCATGGGGCACGCAGATGCTCCTGACGCCTCACGTACAGGAAGAAGACCGCGAGCGCCGCCAGGAGCAGGTACAGCAGGGCGTCGCTCCAGAGGATCACGGGCCTGAAGGGGAGGCTCATTCCAACCTCACCCGGGGATCCACCAGGGAATAGGAAAGATCCGTCAGCAGCAGGCCCAGGATGTAAAGGACCGAGCCCAGGAAGACCATGGATCGGACTATGGCGAAATCCTGGGACTGGATGGCATCGATGGTATAGCTGCCCAGACCCGGAATGCCGAAGAAGGACTCGATGATCAGGCTGCCGAGGAACAGCCGCGGGATCACCACGACCGCCCCGGTCAGGATGGGGATCATGGCATTGCCGAGCACATGGCGGAACAGGATCACCCTTTCGGGCAGACCCTTGGCACGGGCAGTGCGTACGTAGTCCTTGTTGATCTCCTCCAGAAACAGGGTGCGGTAGAAACGGCTGGAATCGCCCAGGCCCGAGATCAGCCCCACCAGGATGGGTAGGATCAGGAACTTGATCCCGTCCAGGCCGGGTGCGTAGCCCGACACCGGCACCAAGTGCCAGAGCTTGCCCAGCAGATACTGCCCCCCGATGATGTAGAACAGACCGGAAATGGACATGAACACCACGCACAGCACCACGCCCGACAGGTCGAGATAGGTGCTGCGGAAGAAGACGAGGGTCAGGGAAAAACTGATGTAGACGACCAGGCCGATCAGGAAGGTGGGCAGTGCGATGGCCAGGCTGGGCCACATGCGGGTCTTGATCTCCCGGCCGATGTCCCGTCCGTCGTCGGCCGGACCGAAATGGAAGGCGAACAGGGCCAGGGACTTTTCGACGAACAGCGTATCCGTCCACCGGGCCGTCCCCTGGTCTGCCTTGTTGAAGAACAACGGCTTGTCATAGCCGTGGTCGGTCTTCCAACGGGCGATGGCCTCGGGGGTCACGTGCTTGGTCCCGAGGTGGATGCGGGCCATGTCGTTCGGGGTATTCACCACGAAGAACAGGGCAAAGGTGATGAGGTTCACGCCGATCAGGATGGGGATGGCGTAGAGGGTGCGCCGGATGACGTAGGCGAGCATGTCTAGCGCTCCGCCTTCGCCGTGGCCAGCTGGCTTCTTCGGTAGGCCAGGCCGGCCGGGACGATGACGGCCGCCAGGAGCAGGCCCAGCCCCACCAGGGGCGACCAAACCGGCTTGTTCCACTTCTCCTGATAGGCGACCCGCAGGGCAGGGACCACCCTGCGATACTTGAGGGTATTGTTGGCCATGAGGTTGGGCTTGCCGTTCTTCACCCAGGCGTGACGCAGTCCGAAGCTTTCGGGATAGTAGGCGAATACCCAGGGGGCGTCCCGGCGCACGATGTCCACCATCCGGTCGATGATGGCCTGGCGCCGGGGACCGTTCTTCATGTCCTTCATCTGTCGGAACAACCGGTCGTATTCCGGATTGTCATAGTTGGCGGCATTCTCCCCGTTCTTGCCCACCTTGGCATTGGGGCCGTACAGCAGGAACAGAAAGTTCTCGGGGTCGGGATAGTCCGCGTTCCAGCCCCACTCGAAGATCTGGTCATTGCCCTTGAGCATCTTGTCCTGGAACCGGTTGTAGTCCGTGGCCCGGACGACGAGCTGGATGCCGAGCCGGGCGAACTCCTTGCGGTACCAGTCCAACCTGGCCTTGGCATCCGGGCCAGTGGCCATGGTATCGAAGTAGAGCGTCAGCTGATTCCCGGTGGCGGCGTCCCTTCCGCCGGGATAGCCTGCCTCGGCCAGGAGTTTGCGCGCCTCCTGGATGCCCCTGCGCTGCGGTTCGCCATCCACCCAGCGGTAGACCACCGGGTCGATCCCCGCCTCCCCTTTGCGATAGCCGAAAATGCCCGGCGGCAGCGGCCCCTGTCCCGGGATGCCCCGCCCGTTCAGAAAGATGGAGATGAAGTCCTCGTAGTCCAGGGCGATGGAAATCGCCTGGCGCAGCTTTCTGGCCTTGTCCGTGTATCCCCCGACGACCGGATCCAGCATGTTGAATCCCAGGTACCAGTTGGAGGCCTGCACGGCGGTGGCCAGCTCGATACCCCTTGCCCGCATCTCAGGGGTCAGGTCCGGCCGGCCCTTCGGACCGATGCGTATGGCCTGGTCGAAGGTGTCGGAACTGATGCCCGACATGTCGTAATAGCCTTGGAGAAACTTGGTCCAGTAAGGGATGCTCTCCTTTTCAAGGCTGTAGACGGCCTCGTCCAGCAGAGGCAGCCGTTTCCCGGCATCCGCAAGCAGACCCGCTGTCCGGTCCCCGGGTTCGCCTTGGGAGGGATAGAAGTCGTCATGATAATTGGGATTGCGACGCAGGATCATGACCCGGTTGGGGTCATTGACCGCAAGATAAAAAGGGCCGGTTCCCACCGGCTGCCAGTCCAGGTTGAAATTCTGCTCCGCCATGCCCGGCTGGGCATAGAAGCGTTCCACCTCTTCGGGCACGGGCGCGAAAAATGGCATGGCCAGCCAGTAGACGAACTGGGGATATTTGCCCTTGATCTTGATGATGTAGGTATAGCGCCCCACCACCTTGGCCCCCTTCAGGGGATAGCGGTCCAGATCCAGATAGGCATGTGTTGGCAGACGTTCGACCACTCTTTCCAGGAGTTTTCCGTAGGCCTTCAAACCCAGGATGTACTCGCTCATGAGGCCGAATATGGGGGAGTTCAGCCTCGGGTTCGCCAACCGCTTGATTTCGTATACATAGTCCGCGGCAGTCAGTTCCCGGCTACCGGTGTCGCGGAAATCCGAGATGCGGTTGACACCTTCAAGCGCCTTGGGCGCCAGGGGAACGTAGCGGAGCCTGCCGTCGGGGCGACGTGCGAAGCACGGATGCGGCTGATAGCGGATGCCAGGCCGGATGCGTATCTCATACTCGCTGTAGGCGACGGCCTCCGCGGGGGAGTCGGCCGGAAGGAGACGGCCATCTGCCGCATGGTAGGTGACTTTAGGCATGCCCTCGGCGGTGAGCGGTTCGAGCTGGTATGGCCGCTTGAGATAGTCGTATTGGAGGGGCGGCTCGTAGATCTGGCCTGTGAACACCACCTCGTTTGCACTGTAGGAGATGGCCGGATCCAGGTGTTTTGGGCGCTCGGAGAAGGCCGAATAGAGCACTTTGCCGGCCGCCTGTCCGGTCGGATAGGGATTGTTGAGCGGATGACCGCAGGCAGACAAGAGCAGGAGGAGTGTAAGCCAGGGCCATACGCGCATATTCACGAGTGTAAAAGAGGTCCCGGTGGCCGTCACGGTATAATCGCGGCCTAACGATCACATCGCCACCAGAGGAATCACGCCATGGGCTTTCTTGTTGGAAAGAGAATTCTGATCACAGGGCTGATCTCCAACCGCTCCATCGCCTATGGCGTTGCCCAGGCCTGCCGGCGCGAGGGTGCGGAACTGGCGTTCAGCTACCAGGGGGAAAGGGTCAAGGACCGCATCGTGGAGATGGCGGAAAAGGAATTCGGCTCCAAGCTGGTCTTCCCCTGCGACGTCACCAGCGATCAGGAAATCGACGCCCTGTTCAAGTCCCTCGGCCAGCATTGGGAAGGCATCGAGGGGATCGTCCATTCCATCGCCTTCGTCCCCAAACAGGCCTTGGCCGGCGACTACCTGGACACGCTGAGCCGGGAGTATTTCCATATCGCCCACGACGTCTCCAGCTATTCCTTCAGTGCCCTGGCCAAGAGCGCACTGCCCATGATGCAGGGTCGCAGGGCCGCCTTGCTGACCATGACCTATCTGGGGGCGGTCCGGTCGGTCCCCCACTACAACGTCATGGGTCTGGCAAAGGCCAGCCTGGAGTCCTCGGTCTATTACCTGGCCGCCAGCCTGGGGCCCAAGGGCATCCGTGTCAACGGCCTGTCGGCGGGTCCCATCAAGACCCTGGCCGCCGCCGGAATCGCCGACTTCAACAAACTACTTGGCTGGGGGGAAAGACACTCCCCCCTGCGGCGCAATGTCACCATCGACGAGGTGGGCAACGCAGCGGCCTTCCTGCTCTCCGATCTGGCCTCGGGCATCACCGGCGAGATCACCTATGTGGATGCCGGCTTCAACAGTACGGCGGGACTTGCGGTAGAGGAATGACGATCCGACGGCGCCCATGCGCCAAGCCAACACGACGACGGCCGGGTAATTCCCGGCCGTCGTCGTACTAGATCCACCCCAAGGGCTATTCCGATTTCTTCAGCACGTCCTGGTTGACGGTGATGGTGGTCTGATCGCGGTTGTATTCCAGATAGGCATGCAATTCGTCATTGGCGACCATCTGCTGGAGCCTGCGTTGAATAGCCTGCATCTGATCGGGCGAGATCTGGCCTTCGGAGACCCGGTTGATGCGGTAGAGCTGATAGCCTTCCTGGCCTTCCACGCCGACGTAAACGGGTAATTTTTGCGTTGGCGCCTTGAAGACGGCCTGGATCGCATCGGGAGACAATTCCAGGGGATGCATGTGTGAAACGGTCATGGGCGCGCTCATCCCCACGGGGGGCTGACCCGCCCGAGCCGATTCCAGGGCCTTCTTCCCGGCGGCCACCGCCTGCTCGCGGGCCATGCGGGCAACGAGCTTGTGGCTGATCTCTGCAGCCACTTCAGCAAACGGACGCACCCCTTGGGGGTGATGGTCGGTGACGCGCGCGGCCACCAAAGTATTCGGAGCGACTTCCACCGCCTCCGTGTTCTCGTGCTTCTGGAGGGTGTCCGGGTCAAAGATGGCATCCAGTAGGCGGGGGTTGTTGAAGATCTCCGATTTCTCGGGTTTGTGGGTCAACCAATCGCTTTCCTGGAGCTTCAGATGAAACTTCTTGGCCACGGGTTCCAGGCTGTCGGGTTGTTCATAGACCATATTGCTGAACTGGTCCGCAGCGTCGATAAAAAGCCGCTGTGCCTCCTGCTGCCGCAGTTGGTCCAGGATCTGGCCTTTCACCGCGCCGAATGCGAGTTTGGTACCGGGTACGATGTCGTCCAGCCGGATGATGTGGTAGCCGAACTGCGTCTGCACCGGCCCCCGGATCTCTCCCTTGTGCATGCTGAAGACGGCGTCTGCAAACGGTTTAACCATCATGTTTCGGGTGAACAGTCCCAGATCACCGCCACGCGCGGCCGAACCTGCATCCTGGGAGTCTTTCTTGGCAAGTTCTGAGAAACGGTCCGGATGGGCCTGAAGCTCCCGGTAAATGGCCTCGGCCTTGGCCTTGGCCGCTGCGCGGGCCTTCGCGTCCATATTGGCGTCGACCTTGATCAGAATATGGCTGGCACGCCGCTGTTCGGGCTCCTGATACTGGGCCTGATTGGCCTTGTAATACTGCTTCGCCGCGGCGTCGTCCACATGGACCTGATCCAGCAATGCATCCGGGGACAGCACCGCATATTGCACCCGGACTTGTTCCGGTACGCTGTAATCCTCCGGGTGAGCGTCATACTCGGCCTTCACGGCCTTATCGTCCACCTTGACGCCTTTCGCGTACTTGTTGACATCAAAGCTCAGTTCCTGGACTTCGCGCTGCTGTGACAGGAGCTTTCCTAGACGATCTGTTGCTGCCTTGCTCACCAAGGCCCCCTGGCCCACCGAGAACTCTTCCTGCCTGAGCAGCATGTCCTGACGCAGCATCGCCGCAAATTGAGCACGGCTCATGCCCCGGCTTTGCAACCACGCGTCGAGTCTCGCCTCTGAAAACTTGCCATTCACCTGGAACGGCTCCAAGGACGTGAGCAGGGAATCAATCTGCGCTTTGGAGACCAGAAGTCCCGAACGAACGGCTGCCAAGGCCAGCAGCCGGGTATTCACGAGTTGGTCCAGCACATGACGGCGCACCTTTGGGTTCGACGTATCGAGCTCGGAATGCTGGCCTGCGGCCTCCCGCTGCTGCTGCTGCAGTGCCTCCTGGAAATCCTGTTGGCTGATCTCCGAGTCGCCGACCGTGGCAGCCGGCTTTTGCTTGCCGCTACCGGAGAAATACCAGTTGACGCCCCAGACGGCGAAGGTCAGGGCGATGAAGCCGAGGATGATCTTGGCCATCCAGCCCTGTGCGTGTTCCCTTATCGAATCGAGCATAATGAGTCTAATGAACGATAGAAAAAAGGCGAACCGCGGTTCGCCTTTGGGTTGTGGCGGAGTGGACGGGACTCGAACCCGCGACCCCCGGCGTGACAGGCCGGTATTCTAACCGACTGAACTACCACTCCTCAGGATAATGCTCTTCCAGGCTGGTGGGTGCTGACGGGGTCGAACCGCCGACATTCGCCTTGTAAGGGC